>CAZPTW010000082.1:0-9447 GCA_964589235.1 uncultured Smithella sp.
TTGTTTTCTCATGCCTGTGAGAGCGGAATATCTGCAAGGTGCAGGGATGATGCAAGGCGGGTTAATCGTCGCTTTGGCTGATGAAGCCATTGCCCACGCCATGATGACAAAACTTACGTCAGGCGAAGGATTGACGACTATAGAACTTAAGAGTAATTTTCTCTCCGGTGTCAAAAATGGAGCGCTATCAGCGGAAGCGACGGTTTTCAAGAAGGGAAAGAGTTTGCTGATTGGCGATTGTATTGTCAATGACGACGAGGGAAAGGCTGTTTGTCGCGTCTCAGCGACCTTTATGGTTTTAAAGTCGAAACAGATGGACCCATCATAACATCCCGCATTGTTTAAAAGAGAGGATGTTTTATTTGTTGATTTTGGGTAGAAATTATTTCATATTGATTTGAGATTTGGAATGAATTGCGGTCGAAGGCGTGGTCAACCTGAATTGAATTAGAAAATCGCGTTGAGGCTGTAAATGATTGAGTTCGTTTGACAGAAGAAAGTATAAATGTCTCCCATTGGAAAGAGTATGATAAGGCATTCATATAGGGTGTTGATAGGTGTTTCCCTTTTTTGTTTAGCGATTGCATTGACGAACGATTTAGGATGGGCCAAGACACAGACCCAAAAGCCTTCACATCGTCGTTTCTCCAACAGCGTATCTGATAAAAACAAAAATTCCCATAAGCTTATCCTGCGCTCTGCAGCCGCTTTGGTCGAAGATCAAGAAACCGGGGAATGCCTGGTTGAGAAACAGGCGACGGTTGTCGTCCCGATTGCATCGATCACTAAATTGATGACCGCTATGGTCGTGTTGGATGCCGGTATTAATCTTGAAGAATCTCTGATTATCGATTCCCGAGATACCGATACTTTGCGCCATAGTCATTCTCGTTTGCCGATAGGTTCCAACATTACAAGGAGAGATGCGTTACTTGTCGCTTTGATGGCTTCGGATAATCGTGCGGCATCTGCTCTAGGGCGGACATATCCAGGGGGCAGCGCAGTGTTTGTAGAAGCAATGAATGCGAAGGCAAAAGCGCTTGGACTTACGGAAACGTATTTTGTCGATTCAACGGGTTTATCAAACAGAAACGTTTCATCCGCCCGTGATTTGGCGCGTTTGGTTGATGCAGCTTATCGTTACACTCTGATCAGGGAATTTACAACCTGTAAAAAAGCGCTAATCTTCAATGGTCGACGGTATATTGCCTTTCATAACACCAACCGCCTCATCCAGAATCCCCGATGGCAGATCGGCCTATCGAAAACAGGATTCATCGGGGAGGCAGGTCGCTGTCTTGTGATGCAAGCCAATGTGGCGAAGCGGCCGATATTGATTGTGTTACTCGACTCTCAAGGGAGATTGACGAGAGTGGGCGATGCAAACCGCATTAAGCAATGGTTGGAAGGGCCTTTTTCTCCAAAAACGAGAAGAGGTTAGAATATCTGAGATTTTCAATCAGCGAACAGAACGGATGAACATGCTTTAAAGAAGCATCAGCCGATGAAGATGCTCTGATGATTTAATCGAGTCC
Source organism: uncultured Smithella sp. (assembly GCA_964589235.1). GTDB lineage: Bacteria > Desulfobacterota > Syntrophia > Syntrophales > Smithellaceae > UBA8904. The sequence goes on from CAZPTW010000082.1 coordinate 1,536, forward strand.
GCTAAACTCAATTATAAGGAACGTTCGTTCTTTTTTTTCTGTTAGTGATTTCATGATCTTTGTTGACTCTCGTCCGCAAATTTGTTAAGTGACTGTCGGTTCGCATGACGGTAAAAACGCCGCTTGGGTTGTTGAAATGATTGATCTACATACACATTCTATTTTCAGTGATGGAGAGCTGATTCCGGCGGAATCAGCTCAGCGAGCGTTTGCGGCAGGATACAAAATCATCGCAATTACCGATCATGTCGATTTTTCCAATATCGATTTGATTATCCCCCGAATCATCAGGGTCAGTGATAGAATAACATGCAGAGGAAATATTAAGGTAATCCCAGGGGTTGAATTGACTCATGTAGATCCCAAGGATATCGAATCCCTGACGATTGAAGCAAGAAATTTAGGGGCCAGGATCGTCATTGTTCACGGAGAAACAATTACAGAACCGGTTCCCGAAGGCACGAATATGGCCGCCATTCAGGCGGGTGTGGATATCTTGGCACATCCCGGGCTCATTGGCGATCGTGAAGTTGCCCTTGCAGCGGAAAAGGGCGTTTACCTGGAGATCACAACGAGACGAGGGCATGCTTTCACCAACGGGCATGTTGTGCAAATGGCCAGAAAGCACAACGCAAGACTGGTTCTCAACAATGATGCGCACGCGCCAAGTGATTTCGTTGGTCATAAGATGGCCGTTTATGTTGCCAAAGGTGCGGGACTGACCGAAAAGGAAATCGATGTCATGTTTCGGAATTCTCAAGAGCTTGTTCAGAGGAATGGGGTGTGAAAAAAAAAATCGATTCCATGCCGCTTAGAATTTGTTTGTTGACGTATCGAGGGAATCCAACAAGCGGCGGACAAGGGGTTTATGTCAAACATTTAAGCAAAGCCTTGGCTGATGAGGGTCATAAAGTCGATGTCATCTCTGGACCGCCTTATCCTCATCTGGATGAGAACGTAAAGCTAATTAAAATGCCAAGTCTAGATCTTTACCACCCGGATCATCTGTTTCGTCCGGAAAAATTTTCGGATTTGGCCAATCCCCTCAATCTTTATGAGTTTCTCTGTGTCTGTGCGGGAACATTTCCCGAACCCTACACCTTTGGAGAAAGAGTCTACAACTATCTGAGGAAACATCAAAACGAGTACGATATTGTTCATGACAATCAATGCTTGGCATACGGCATTGCGCGTTTGAACCGAGATGTTTTACCCACGATTGTAACCATTCATCATCCAATTACGGTCGATCGGCAGGAAGAATACAAGGTGGCAAAAACGCTTTGGCAGAAGTTTCGGGTGTTTCGGTGGTATTCATTCATCCGCATGCAGCTGAAAGCGGCCAAGCAGTTTTCGCATATTATTACGGTTTCGGAATTTACTAAGAAAGACATCGCGAAAGAGTTTAATCTGGATGAGAAAAAATTCCACGTGGTTCACAACGGCGTCAACAACGAATATTTCTACCCGAAACAAAATGGACAGCGTCCGGAAAATGCGCTGATTGTGACCAACAGCGCGGATACGCCACTTAAAGGATTAAATTTCCTTCTGGAAGCGGTTGCACAGGTACGAAAAAGCCATTCCATAAAATTAACGGTCATCGGACAACCGAAACCAAACGGCATCATAGAAAACCTCGTTTCTCAACTGGGGATAGGGGACATCGTTCATTTTACCGGCCGGATTGCCAATGAGGAATTTGCGGATTATTACGCCCAATCGACAATCGCCGTCATCCCTTCTCTCTACGAAGGATTTGGAATTCCTGCTGCGGAAGCGATGGCATGCGGCGTGCCGCTGATTTCAACTTCCGGAGGCGCCCTTCCCGAAGTTGTGGGCGATGCGGGTATCGTGGTTCCACCGGCGGACGCCGATGCGCTCGCTAAGGCGATCCTGCGTTTGCTGAAATCTCCGGAAGAGAGGATCCGATATGCAAAGGCCGGGCTTGCCCGTGTCAATTCCGTGTTCAGTTGGAAGAAAGCGGCGCAGGAAGTTGCAGCTATTTATCGCGAGGCGCTCAATGCTTACCATCGATCTCCATGATCTTGAATTGAAACCGGGAGACAAAGTTTTAGACGCGGGATGCGGAAGCGGTAGGCATTTGCGTGCTTTGGCGGCATTGAGCGGATTGAAGATCTTCGGAGTCGACAGAAACCAAAAGGATCTGGATGAGGCCGTCGCAGCGCTTAAAGAGATGCCGGATCGTCAAACGACGGATTGCATACTTACCTGCGCTGATATTACGGCGTTACCGTTTCCCGATGAATATTTTGATTGTGTTATTTGTTCGGAAGTATTAGAACACATTCCAGAACATGAAAAAGCTATCCGTGAACTGGTTCGTGTCTTAAAACCGAGTGGTGCGATCGTTATCAGTGTTCCACGGTATTTTTCCGAGCGAATCTGCTGGCTCATTTCTTCCCAATATTCCAACGACGAAGGCGGGCATATCCGAATCTATAAGAAGAAACAATTGCAAAAGTTACTGGCGGCCTCAGGTCTGACCTGCTGGAAAATAAATTATAAACACGCATTACACGTGCCGTACTGGTGGCTGAAATGTGCAGTGGGGATAAAGAATGATAAAAATGTTTTTGTCCGTCTGTACCATAAATTCCTTGTGTGGGACATGTTTTGCAAGCCAAAGATGGTGCGGATTCTTGAGGAAATGCTCAATCCGTTAATAGGAAAAAGTATCGTATTTTATTTAAGAAAAGGCTGATACTATGGAATTGAACATATCATTGAGTGAAGCCGTAAAACCCGTTGAAGTCGAAAAAGTCGGAGAATTTATTGTCGGCATGCAGAAGGAAAATGGAGAGATTCCATGGTCAGTCGGAGGAAAGACGGACCCGTGGGATCATGTTGAAAGCGCCATGGGGCTGAGTATCGCCGGCTTTCACCGGCAAGCGGAAAACGCATACTTGTGGCTTGCCTCGACACAATTGGAGGATGGAAGTTGGTGGTCTGAAACTCAAAACGGCGTTGTCATCAATTCCAGCAGAGAATCTAATTTCGCCGCTTATATCGCGGTGGGGGTTTATCAGCATTACCTGATGACCGGCAGCGTTGCCTTTCTTAAAAGAATGTGGCCGACAGTATCACGGGGCATTCAGTATGCGGTCAATATGCAGGCGTCGGAGGGGGAAATTTACTGGGCGAGAAATAAAGAGGGTGTCATAGACAAGATGGCGCTTTTGACGGGCTGCAGTTCCATTTACATGAGTCTGAAGTGCGCACTGGCCATCGCGGATATTTTAGGGAAAAAGAAACCGTTGTGGCATAAGTCCAAAGAGGCATTGGGTGAGGCGATTCGAAATCGGCCGGATTTGTTCAATATGATTAAATCAAGATTTTCAATGGATTGGTACTATCCGATTTTATGCGGCGCGGTAAGCGCTGACGAGGCGAAAAAACGCATTGATCATCTCTGGGATAAATTTGTGGTGCCCGACTGGGGGGTTCGTTGTGTCAGCGACAGACCCTGGGTGACAATGGCGGAAACATCGGAATTCGTAATGACTTTGGCCGCCATTGGTGACTATACCAGAGCAAGAGCCGTTTTCAGTTGGCTTGGGGATAAACGTTATCCGGATGGGTCGTACTGGATGGGCGTGACATTTCCAGACAGTGTCATCTGGCCGGAAGAGAAGACCAGCTGGACAGCCGCTGCCGTCCTGATGGCTTGGGATGCCGTCAACAACGTAACGCCCGCTGCAAAGCTTTTCAGTCACCAATATTGGCGGGAGCGGCTATAAAACATTGATAAAAGATCATCGTCCATACTATCTGAAGAAGCTGAGTTATCAATTTGAAAAGTGGTATGCCAATCATTTCCTGGCACCGCAATGTGAATATTTCGGACGTAATCTTGTATTCATGAAACCATGGGGGATTGAAATATACGGTGGACCGGTTTCGATTGGAGATTATACCACCTTGATCGCCACCATGGACAGGCGAATCCGGTTGACAGCTTGGATGGCCAACGGCAAATCGGGGAAAGTGGATATTGGACGGCATTGCCTTGTTTGTCCAGGTACGAGGATCTTGTCTGCAACGTCTATTACAATCGCTGATGATTGCATGATGGCCCAAAACGTCTGTGTCACGGATGCAGATTGGCACGATATCTACGATCGCAGCGCGGCCATAGGAACGACCGAACCCGTTACGATTGAGAGAAATGTCTGGCTCGGCGACAGTGCGATGGTCTGCAAGGGGGTTCGAATCGGTGAGAACGCAATTATTGGCGCGGGCTCGGTTGTGACGAAAGACATTCCTGCAAACGCCATTGCCGTTGGAAATCCCGCTTCGGTGATCCGGTATCTGGATCCAGATAAACCCATCAGGACAAGATCCCAGTGGATGTCCGATCCCGAAAAAGTCAGTGAATATTTCGATACCATCGAGCGGATCATGCGTCAAAAGAACTCATTATTGGGCTGGCTGAGAGTCATGTTTTTTCCGAGAAAGGGAGATTAGATCGTGCGTGTTGCCGTGATCGCAGCTCCATATCCTCTTGAGGAATTTCCATCTCCGCCGCTTGGGATATCCTATGTCGCCGCCGCTTTCGAAGCGGCCGGTTGTGAAGTGCGCATTTTCGACTACATCATTACAGGCTATTCAAAAGAAAAACTGGCCGCGCAATTGGCTGAGTTTCAGCCTGATGCCGTCGGTGCAGGCTCAGTGACCATGAATTTCTATGACGCACAGCGGATTCTACGCGATGTGAAAGAAATCAATCCAGAAATTCTCACATTGATGGGTGGACCGCACGTGTCTTTTACTGTTCTAGAAACGCTAAAGAATTACCCGGAAATTGATGTTGTTTTTGTTGGAGAAGCGGATGACACCATTACTGAATTTATACCGCTTCTTCGAAAAAAAAATCAATGGAGAAATGTTCTGGGGATTGCTTATCGTGAAGAGACTGATATTGTCAATACCGGATGGAGACCATTTATTGCCGATGTCGATCGTATTCCTTTTCCGGCTCGTCATCTGTTGCCCATTTCTCGTTACCGCGCGTTTGGATTTCCCGTCAGTATGATCACAGGTCGAGGCTGTCCTCACCGTTGCATTTTTTGCCTTGGGCGCAAAATGGTGGGGTCGAAAGTGCGTCGGCGAGATCCCCAAAAGGTTCTGGATGAAATCGAACAGATTCTCGATTTAGGTTTCGAACGTATCAACATTGCCGATGATTTGTTTGCCTCAGACACCCGCCGCGTCAAGGAGATCTGCAATGGAATCAAGGAGCGTAAGATAAAATTCGGCTGGAGTGCTTTTGCACGTGTGGATACCGTCACTCAGGAAATGTTCGACGCCATGGCGGAGGCTGGTTGTGATAGTATTAGTTTTGGCATAGAATCCGGTTCTCCGGAAATGTTGAAGAGAGTGCGTAAAGGTATTACACTGACTCAGGCTGTTGAGGCCGTTCGAATGTGTAAACAATCCGGTATGACGCCGCATGCTTCATTTATGGTTGGTTTGCCTGGTGAAACGAAGGAATCTCTCAAGCAGACCGATGATTTTGCAAGAAGTCTTGACATTCTCTTTGGATATCATTATTTGGCTCCTTTCCCGGGGACGACACTTTGCGAAAATGTCAATGATTATGATTTGCAAATTTTAACACGGGATTGGTCGAGATATGACGCAAACGACGCAATTGTCCAAACAGGAGGACTCACGGCTCAGGATATCCGCGACTTTGTCGCCATCTATGACAAGGAAATGAATGGCGATTGGCAGGATGTAATGGATCGTTACAAAACAGGAAAGAACAGCCCCTACGATGACTTGCGCGTAGAGGGTCACTTCAGGATGAATATCTCCTTTGCCATCCTAAAAAATGATTTGGTAGAAAAGCTGGGTTTTATCGATAATCTTTCATTGAAGGAGGGGGGGGGCTCGGCACAGAAAATATTGATCGAGAGAATGAAAAAAGAGATTTCAGGTCATCCTGATTTGATTGAAAACACGATCAATGATTTTATTTCCCGGGGATATCTAAATGAAGTTCAAAACGATCACGGCGTAACCTGGAGATGGACGTAAAACCTGGCTCATTTTTTTCTCTTCGGAACATAAATCTTCCATGTCAAGAGCAAATTGAAATGTCCGCTTTTCTGTCCCGGACGTTCTCCCGCGGCCTTTGCGCGACAGGGCGGAGATGGTTTTGGGGAATTCGGTCAAGCCGCATTTTTCACTTCTTTCAGATTTCCATGAGGATGATGATCGGCAAGTTTCTGGGGCGTCGATGGAAGATGGCGAGTGAGCCGTCGGGACATTGATAGACTCTCACCATCGTCCTTACATAATGACACCGGTAAAGTCATTGTCACAAAGAAGACAAGAACTTCTCTCTCCCTTCTGTAAGACTGATTGAAAAAGAACGCATCGGCTCGAAACCATCAAAAGACATGACCGTCCTAAAACCCCTCACCAAAGAATCATGGACTCTGAATATGTTGTACAAAACATGAAAAATGCTCTAACAAAACAATTTGAACATCTCGACCCGTTTGAGTTAAGAAATGTTATGGAAACGAAGCTCAAAAAAATTAATCGGTTTCGGTAACATTTTTATGAGGAAAAGTTTTTCTCTTTCACGCTCCTCTTTTGGTAACATTTATTTATGAGGCAATAGGAAAACAATTGATATCTCGATTCTATTTTTTCTTCAGAATACCCAGTGATTTGAAAAGCGGAAAGATCTCGTAGTTTCCTGAAACGACAGCCTGCCGGTAAACTTGGTAAGGGGCCTGACCTCCTTGAGTGGGATCTGGAAAAATATCATGAAAAATAAGAAAACCGCCGGGCAGTAGATGTTTTGCCCAAATTTCATAATCATTTAAAACAGACTCATAAGCATGACTACCGTCGATAAATAAGAAACTCACCGGCGTTTGCCAGAATCGACCGACAATTTCTGACCGGCCGATAACAGGAATGACCGTATTCTCAAGATCAAAGTCACTGATAGTTTTACGAAACAGGCGCAAAGTGTCTATTTTACCTGTGCAATCATCCAGTAATTCTGGATCGAAATATTCTTGGCCGGGTTGCTGCTCTTCAGACCCTCTGTGGTGATCAACAGAAAATAGAACGGATCGGTTTTCGCGACAGGCCGACCCAATGAAAACTGTTGATTTTCCACAATAACTTCCAATTTCCAGACAAGGAGCAAAACGGCTTGCGTGTAATGCAAGATCAAAAAGCCTTGCCGCTTCTTCTTCGTCGAGAAATCCTTTGACAGATGCAATTTTTTTTAGATCGACATTCAATAATTTTCAGTTCCTTTTTTTTGTTATTCATAAACAGACAAAAAGAAAAATGCAATTAAAAACATGACATGTGTCAAGAACACAGGCTTTGCCCGGACTTATGGAACATAATCTGTCCGGTTTTGTATGGTCACTCAAAAAGGTGATCGATGGGAGGGACGGCCGTTCATACAGGTGATTCGGAAGATGCGATTTGGAGAAGTCTTTGAGCGGTGGGCAAGGGGTGTTTGACACAGAGAGAAACGACGGAGATTTTTCGGAGATGCGAACGTACGTTTTTTGGCACATTGATTGGTACGAGCGAGAAGGGATGGAAGATTTTAATGACAAGTCTCTGAGTCAGGCATCGCATCGACTTGCGTCAGTGGACGAAGTGATGGGATTGATTCGTAATTGAGCCGTTAACGTGGTTGGAGCGTTCGGCATTATTACGAGGATTACAGGGAAGGGGCGAAGCGAAGCCACACGTGGGTCAGAAACAAGCTTCAATCGAGAGGATCGGTTTTCCTGAGGGCGAAGCGCATGGTTCAGTGCAAACGACAAGACCGGAGCTCCATGCCGGGGATGATGTTGCACCAGGATGGGAGCCGCCATGAGTGGGTGTTGGGCAAGCAGTGAGA
>CAZPTW010000083.1:0-9438 GCA_964589235.1 uncultured Smithella sp.
ATTCGTGACATTCTGGATAACGACGCGACCGCCGTGGTCGTCAAGGAACGGGAACTTCCCGCCACCCTCGCCCATCTTAAAACCAAGCCATCCATCGTGGTGACGGATTCCCAAGCGATCTTGAAAGTCACCGCCGATGTGCCGAAAGAAATTCCGGTCACGACCTTCTCCATCCTTTTTGCGAGACAAAAGGCCGATTTAGCCCTCATGGCTGCAGGCGCCGCCGCGATTGACCGATTGAAGCCCGGTGATCGAGTTCTCATTGCCGAAGCTTGCTCACACCACGCCTTGGAGGATGATATCGGCCGAGTGAAAATCCCTCGTTGGCTCCGCCAGTACGTGGGCGGCGATTTGATCATCGACATCGTCTGCGGCCGGGATTATCCGAATAATCTGGAAGATTACAAACTCATCGTCCATTGCGGGGCCTGCATGATGAACCGCCGCGAAATGCTCACCCGTCTGCGCAAGGCCCGGGAGGCGGGCGTCGCCGTCACCAATTATGGCGTCGCCATTTCATTTTTGCAGGGGGTGCTCAAGAGGAGCCTCGCGTCCTTTCCATCGGCGCTTCAAGCTTTCGAATCAAAGATGAAACCATGATATCGAGGATTAAAGCGGAACGGCGCCGCTTGTGGAATATCGACGGGATACCGTCCGCGCAACGATGGACGCTTGCTTTTGCTCAGACAGAATGACAACGATACTCTTATCGGCCGGAATCTGAAGCGTTATCCCATGAAAGCTGACGCAATTACCGTGCTTCTCAAACACACGACAAAACCCGTTGACAAACCCAAATGGAGACATTATAGTTTTCTAAACAGGATCAGAACGGATTTTCGGGGATTGGAGAGATCAAATGAGCACATCTCAATGTCCTTGACGATCGGCTTCAGTAAACTATTTATCGTTATATCCAAACCTTCTTAACTTTTTCATTGTCGCGAGTTTTCTCTCCTCGCATTCGGCTAGAGGTGTAAAATGGCTGATGAAAGCAAACAATCACCCTTGAATGAATCTTCTGTTTTTCCGTGGTTTCAGTCGGCTGCGGATTTATGGCTGGGACTAGCCAACCAAACCATGCCCTCCCAGTCCGAGGCGACGCTTAAAACCCAAAGCCGCATTCAAAATCGTTTCACCCAGCAGTTGGAAACCAATCTCAATCTGCTTAAATCTTTTTCCCGGATGATGTCCGAGCCGGAATCCGTCTCCGCAGCGGCCAATTCCATCAGCGCGTTGCCGGAAATTCTCCTGAAGATGGCCAAATCCGGCTTCGACGCGGCAATGCAAATCCAGAATCACATCTTCGACAAAGCCGGAAAAATCGGCAAAAGGACAGAGGCTTACAATTTCGACAATCTCGACCAAGAAGTTTTCCGAGCCCTGACCGATATCTACGAAAAGGAACTTCGCCAGTACCTCAAAATCCCCCCCTTGGGATTAACCCGTTTTTATCAGGAACGTTTCAACGAGATGATCGACAAACACAATCTTTTTGAAACAACCTTTGCGGAATTTCTTTCCATTCTTTACCTGCCCATGGAGAAATCGTTCAAAGTCTTTCAAGAAAAGCTTCACCAGATGGCGGAACAGGGCAATCTCCCCAAGGAAGCCAAAGAAAGCTATTCCCTCTGGATCAAGATTTTGGAAGGCCATTATCTGAACTTGTTCAAATCGAAGGAATACACGGACGCTCTGCACCGGACGCTCAATAAGTTGGAGGATTTTCTGATCGCCAAAAATGAAGCCATGCGCGATTTTCTCCAAATTTTCCCGGTCGTGACACATCAGGATCTTGAGGATCTTTATAAAGAGTTCTATGTCTTAAAAAAACGCGTTCGAGAATTGGAAAGTCGCCTCGGTATCTCACCGAACACATTGACTTCCGTCACATAGCGGCGTTTTGTTCGGACGATGCAGTATACGCATTCTTCAAGACACACAGGAGAGGAAGAGATCCCATGCATACCACGAAAATACCGATAGACCTCATTTTAGAGAGAATGGCTGAAGACACTCAAAAAGTGCAGGAGCGCGTCTCCCGTGCCTCTGACGTGCTTTTGGGCGAGCTCAACTGCGATTTGGCGTCGACACCTTATGAAATCGTCTATGAAGAAGACCGAGTGAAGCTGAAACATTATTTTCGTAACGAAAATGCCGAAAAAAAACTCAACGTCCCTCTCTTGGTCGTCTACGCCTTGATCAACCGTGAGACGATGCTCGATCTCCAACCGGATCGAAGTGTCGTCAAGACCTTTTTGGAAGGCGGCATCGACCTCTATATGGTGGACTGGGGGTATCCCAAGCGTAAAGACCGTTTTCAAACCATCGACGATCACGTCAATGGGTACATGGACCATATCGTCGATTTTATCCGTCAGAAGCACGGCCTGCCGAAAATCAACCTGATGGGGATCTGCATGGGCGGAACGTTCTGTGTGATGTACGCCGCCTTGCATCCGGATAAAATCAAAAACCTCGTCACAACCGTCACACCTTCCAGTTTCGACACCGACAAGGGTTTGCTCCATGTCTGGATGCGGGATATTGATGTGGACCGAATGATCCGGACGTTCGGAAACATTCCGGGTGACTTGATGAATTTCGGCTTTCTTTTGCTCAACCCAGCGCGTTTGATGATCGACAAATACGTCGGTTTTATCGAAAATATGGACAACAAGGATTTTGTCGAAAATTTCGTGCGTATGGAACGCTGGATTTTCGACAGTCCCGACGTCCCCGGCGAAACATTCCGTCAGTTTGTCGAGGACTGTTACAAAAAAAATCTTCTGATTCAAAATAAAATGTATCTGGGAAACCAACGCGTCGACTTAAAAAAGTTGACCATGCCTCTTTTGAATTTTTATGGGGAATTCGATCATCTCGTACCGCCAGACGCTTGTAATCAATTGACCAAAGCCGTAGGCAGCTCAGACACGGAAGATGTCTGCCTCGATACCGGCCACATCGGCATTTACGTCAGTTCGAAAATCCAGAAGCTTTTCGCGCCCAAAATCGTCCGCTGGCTGAAAGACCGCGATCAGGCGGATGATGCCCTACCCCTGCCGGCCAAACCCGCGGAATTTTCGGCCCTAACCAAAGAGAAAACGTCTCGAAAGAAAATTTCCACACGAGGTCAAAAAGCCTCGCCCAACACACGCAGCTTGAAAAAAGCCGCAGCATCGTCTTCGCGCGTGCGAAAAAAACCCAAACCTGCGCCTGATTCATTGAAGCCTTCACCTCCCAAAAAAGGGAGACTATTGTTAATTGAAAAAATTGCTGAAGCCATTTAACCAGGAGAGCCGCATATGTCAAAACAAGAAAGTTATTTCAAAGCTTTGAGCAAATTGACCAAGGAAATGGGGGCAACACAGGATTTGGATAAGATGCTGCAGCTGATCATCCATACGGCTGTAGACAGCCTGAAGGCCAAAGCGGCGGTGGTCTTTCTCAATGAAGAAGATTCCGAGGATACCATTCGAAACGTGGCCGTCGCGCAGGTTGGATTGTCAGACACATACATTCATGCAGGACCGCAACATGCCGTTAAAATCAGTCCGCAATTAATGCAAGACGGTTACATGTATTTCCGTGACGCGACAACCGACAAAAGATTGATGAACCGCGCCGCGAAAAAAGCGGAAGGCATCGGTTCGATTCTGTCCGTTCCCGTTTTGGATAAAGGACAGATGCTGGGCATTTTGAGCCTGTACACCCGCAACATTCGGACTTTCACACAGGATGAAATCGATTTTCTCTCCATCTTAGCCGAACTAGGCGGCACCGCGATCGTCAACGCCCAACTCATTCAAAAGCTTCGCAACTATTCAAGAATTTTTCTTCGGCTCGCCGCAAGCCTTTCGGAGAGCTTGGACGTCAAGGCCATTTTGCAAGCCATGACGCAGGAGCTGGTCCAGGAACTGCGTATCAAAGGCGCATCCGTGCGACTGCTCGACGAAGAAAAAAGCACGCTGGAACTCGTGGCGAGTTATGGGTTAAGTGAAAAGTACCTCAATAAAGGACCGATCAAGGCGGATAAGAACATCGCCCAAGCCCTCAAGGGACAAACCATCTTCATCAAAGATGTCGCCCGGGATCCCGGTATTCAGTATCGGAAGGAAAAAGAAGAAGAAGGCATCGCCTCCATGCTGTATGTGCCCATTCAATCCAAGGATAAAATTATCGGCGTCCTCAATGTTTACAGCAGCCGGATTCGCGAGTTCAAGGAGGAAGAAATATCCCTGGTCAAGGCCCTGGCCTCCCAAGGAGGTCTGGCCATCAATAACGCCTGCCAGTATTTAAACGCGCAAAACGACATCAAAGACTTGAAGGAAAACATTTGGGGGCATAAATCCTGGCTTTAAGCGTATTGACAGGCTCGAGCCGTCCATCTCACCATTTTTTTGAAAGGGGATAACGTCGCCATGATTATCGGAAAGACCATCGATCAACTCAGCGTCGGACAGAGCGCTGAATTTGCGAAAACCGTCACTGAAACGGACATCTATCTATACGCGGGAATCACGGGTGACTTTAACCCCGCCCACGTCAATGAGACATACGCCAAAAGCACATTCTTCAAAACACGTATCGCCCACGGCATGCTCACGGCCGGCTTCATCTCCGCGATTATCGCCAATCAGTTACCGGGACCAGGCACCATTTATTTGAAACAGGAATTGAATTTTTTGGCGCCTGTGCGCATCGGCGATACCATTACGGGGCGCGTGGAAGTGGTCGACGTGATTCCTGAAAAAAACCGCGTCCGACTCAAGACGACATGCACCAATCATGACGGTGTCATTGTGCTTTCCGGTGAAGGCCTGGTCAGCCCCCCTAAACCGCCCAAAGTCTGAAAGCACGCCAAGCTTCCGAAAAAAAAAGCCGCACGGATGATCGTTGCGGCTTTTTCTATTGATTTCTGACCCTCATTTTATTTGGACGCGAAAAAAGACTCGACCTTTTTGAAATTTTCGTCTGCCGCCGCCTTGAATTCCTCGCGCCCCTTTTTATACGTTTTGATCCACTCCGTAATCAACTTTTTCCCCTCGTCCGGGAAAAAAGCCGTCTGTTCCATCATCGCGGTGACCATTTTCTCTGTCTGGTCCTGAATCACCGCCATGGCCTCGAAAGCGTTGTCAAAAGCCGTTTTGTTAAAATCCACCATCTGTTTTGCAATCTGTTTCGGTTCCATATTCTTCTCCTCCGTTCATTTTATTTTTTAAGTTCATCGAGCGTCACCTTGTCTTTCTTTCTTGTCTTTTTAGGTGAATCACCCTTTGTCATTCCAGTGGCCTGCTTCTTCATCTTTTCACGCATCTGTTGAACGGGACCTTTTTTTTCCACGACACCTCTCAACGATGATTCCAGTTGATCCGCAGTCTTTGAAAAACAGTCTTCAAAAAACTGGAAACGCTCATCGGCATGCTCTTGAAAATTATTCAAACTGGTTTTGCAGTGTTCAAACCATCTTTCGATCCATTTTTTATTCTCTTCAGGGAGAAACGCCGATTTATCCCAAAAAACCCACATCCATTTTCCGGCCTGGTCCTGAAAAACCCTCAAAGCGTTTACGCTTTCTTGGAAAATTTTTTTATGGGTTTCGAAGAGGTCGCGAATCATCGCCGAGGCATCCATGATTTGCCCCCTTTCGCTTAGTTTTTTGATTTGGGTTTAGTCCCTTCCACACCCGACACAAAGAACTCTTCAAGCTTTGAGTAATTCTGATCCGCCGCTGCCTTGAAATCAGCAGTGCTTTTCTTGCAGATATCGGTCCATTCGCTGATGAAGGATTTCGCCTGAACAGGAATCCAAGGCGTTTGCTTCAACATATTATCCACGGCTTTGGCTGTTTGCTCTTGCAACATAACCATGGACTGATAACCGGTTTCGAAAACCGTCTTATGGCAGCTGATCATCTGCTTTGCTATTTCTTTGTTATCCATTGTTTTTTTCTCCTTTCCTTTTTTGTCTGTGATTCAATTATAATCAATAATTGATCTTTGTCAATATAAAAATTGTTGCAGTGCAATATATTTTCTTATTGCAATATCGTTCATATTTTCGTATGAAGAAAAGGGAAATATCTATGGAACAGAAATTATTGCTTAAGAAATATACGAACCGCAGACTCTACGATACGGAGAAAAGCATATACGTTACAATGGATGATGTCACCGAGGTCATCCGCAAAGGACGTCAGATTGAAGTCATCGACGCCAAAACCGGAGAAGATGTCACAGCGTCTGTTCTGACGCAAATCGTTCTTGAAGAAGCCCGCAAAAAAAAATATCTGCTGCCTTTGCCTCTTTTGTATTTGATTATTCAGTACGGAGAGAACATTCTTGTGGATTTTTTTGAAAAATACCTGGAACAGACCATCCGCAACTATTTGTTGTTCCGCAACATGGCCGATGACCAATTTAAAAAATGGCTGGAATATGGAGAAAACTATACCAAAATGAATCCGCAGGGGATCGCCGGACTTTCGTCTTTCAAGCCTCTTTTTGATCTCTTCGCCCCGCCGAAAGAATCGCCGTCAAATCAAAATAAAGAAAAAAAATGACGTTACCACCGGGACTGCAAGGACTTCGGTCGAAATGATTGCCTTGACATTCCATTTCCTATCCCTTAACATGCCGCTAATTTTTCAACGGTGATTTTTAACCTATGTACTCGAAAAAGATTGTTATTCGCTACACACCGGACATTGTCCAGCAGCCGGTCATCTATCTTCTGGCTCAGAAGCATAACCTGGTCTTTAACATTCTCAAAGCCAGAATTCTTCCCCGCCGCGAAGGCGTTATTGTTCTTGAACTCTCCGGAGAAAAGGAGGATTTCGACCGGGGTATCAAGTTTCTCAAGGATATGGGGCTCAAGGTCGAATCCCTTTCCAAAAGCGTCAGCCAAAACGTTGAAAAATGCGTGCACTGCGGTGCCTGCACCGGATTTTGTCCCACCGGCGCACTTTCTTTCGAAAAACAAACCCAAAAGGTTCTCTTTGATCCGGAAAAATGCAATGGATGCGAGCTTTGCGTTTCCGCCTGCCCGGTTCGTGCCATGGAAATCAACTTAATGTGAAAGATTTATTTTCCGGCTTGCTCTTTGGAGGTATCCAACATCTTATTGAGATCGCCGGGAACTTTTTTCATCTTGCCCCCCAGGTCCTTCATGTCCGACCAGAGGTTGCTGAATTTGTCACTGATCGCCTCGCTGCCGTTTTTGAATGTTTCGACGGACGTTTTGATTTTATCTGGAATAGTGCCGGGATCTTTGAAAAAATACACACCACCGGAAATCAACACCAAGAAGACGACGACGATGGCAAGTTTGATCATCTTCTGAAGGATGGAATATAAAACGACGATGACGACCGCCAATGAAAGCAAAGTAAACGCCGCCGGGTTGGCTTTGAAATAATCCATGATGGTCTCCATAAACATTCCTCCACGTCTGGGATGATTGGTTCTATTTATCTTATTTCCCGGTGAAAATCCATTTTTGTTTGCCTTGACAAACCGGATGCCGACCATTACAAAACCCCCAAACTTGAACAAAGGATGTGAAAACCGTTGCCCCACACACCGGAAATCGCCAAAATCGCCGTTGCCACCTTGGGATGCAAAGTCAATCAATGTGATTCAGCCTCTCTGATCGGTCAGTTTCAGGAGGCGGGTTTCACGATCGTCCCCTTTACAACCTTTGCCGATGTCTATGTCATCAACACCTGCACTGTGACAGGATTTTCAGATTTTCAGGCGCGTCAGCTCATCCGACGGGCCCTCCGGGCCAACCCACAGGCAAAAATCGCGGTCACGGGATGTTACGCTCAAACTCAACCTGAAGCACTGGCCTCGGTTAAAGGCGTATCTTGCGTCATCGGAAACGATCAGAAACACCGAATCGCCGAACTTCTGCAAAGCCCCCCTTCAGACGGTCAGAAAATTTTTGTCGACGACATTTTTTCGCAGGATTTCTTTCTTGCCGCGCCGCCTCCAAGGCTCTCGAGCCGAACCCGAGCTTTTTTCAAAATCCAAGACGGATGCAACGCCTTTTGCAGCTATTGTATCGTCCCTTTCGCCCGAGGGAAAAGCCGAAGCCTGCCTGTTGTCGAAACATTGACCGGCGCAAGACGATTCGCCCAGAATGGCTATCGCGAAGTTGTTCTCACTGGAATTCATTTGGGTCAATACGGATGCGACCTTCATCCGAAGACCACACTCGTTTCAGTGCTTGAACAAATACTCTTGCAAAATCCAGAGGTCCGTATCCGCTTGAGTTCCATCGAACCCCATGAAATTTCCGAGGATCTGTTGCGGCTCTTCTTGAAATATCCCAATCTCTGCCGTCATCTACATATTCCCTTACAAAGCGGAGACGATACCATTTTGAAGCGGATGAAACGGGCTTACAACACGGACGATTATCGGTCTCTGATACAAAAAATTGTGGCCTCCATTGCAGACATCGCCATCGGCATCGATGTGATGACGGGGTTTCCATCGGAAACGGACACTCATTTTCGCAACACCCTTTCCCTTTTAAACGATCTGCCGGTCGCTTACCTGCATGTTTTCCCCTATTCCGAAAGGCCTGGCACCGCGGCGCTGGATATCCACCCCAAAGTCCCGGACAAAATCAAAAAAGAGCGTGCCGCCCTGTTGAGATCTCTCTCCTGCCGAAAAAGAGAAGCCTTTGCCCGGCAATACCTCGGAAAGATTTTATCCGTGCTGGTTGAAAACGCCAAGGATAAGAAAACGGGGCGCCTGAAGGGATTTTCTTCCAACTATCTTCCCGTGATACTGGACAAATCCATTCATTCTTTAGTAAATACTGTCGTGAACGTCAGGATCGACGATTATATTGATGGCAAGCTCACAGGCGAAGTGATCCATGGATGAATTCAGACAAAATCTTTTGGGGGATTTGGAAAAGAAACTGCATTATTCCTTCAGGAATATCGATTTGCTGTCGACCGCGCTGACCCACCGTTCTTACGTCAACGAGAATCCCCATCTCTCGTTGACCGACAACGAAAGGTTGGAGTTTCTAGGCGACGCTGTCTTGGAATTGGGGGTCAGCGATCTGCTTGTCCGAAAATATCCTGACATGGATGAAGGGACGCTGACGAAATCTCGCTCACTGCTTGTGAACGAAAAACCTCTGGCCGCTCTTGCGGCTCAATTGGGTTTGGGCCAATGTCTGCTTCTGGGGCGGGGTGAGGAAAACTCAGGTGGACGAACCAAAGAATCGTTATTAGCCAATGCTTTGGAAGCGGTCATTGCCGCTGTTTATTTGGATGCGGGTTTTGCAAAAACCAAATCCATCATCAAGAGAATGATCAAGCCGATGATGGAGGATGAATCGCTTCGAACCGACAACATCGATTATAAAACGGCACTTCAGGAACTCTGCCAAAAAAAGTTCCGCACCGCGCCG
>CAZPTW010000084.1:0-9406 GCA_964589235.1 uncultured Smithella sp.
CGCCGAGTGCTCGCGCCGCACTGACAAAATCCCTTTCCCGAAGAGAAATGAAATCGGCGCGTACCAATCGCGTCACCCCCATCCAACTGGTCAAACCGATCACGATCATAATGTTCCAAATGGAAGGTCCCAGAAAGGCAATCACGGCCAGAATCAAAAAAAACGTCGGAAAACATAACATGATATCGACAAAACGCATGATGGCCGCATCAATCCATCCGCCGTAATAACCGGAAACCGCTCCCAAGACGGTCCCGATGACAATGGAAAGCCCTGTGGCGACAAAACCGACCAGCAAAGAAATACGCGCTCCCCAAATCATCCGGGACAGAACATCTCGCCCCAATTGATCGGTTCCGAACCAATGCGAAAAAGAGGGAGGGGCCAAAACGTTTTTCAGATCAATCGCGCCGGGATCATAAGGGGCGATCACCGGCGCCAGAATCGCCAACACAATCAAAAAAAGAATGATTCCGCATCCTGCCAACGCCAGTTTGTTTTTATAAAACATGTCCCAGAACGTCATTTAAGAAATCCTTATTCGTGGATCCGCGATCGCGTAAGACACATCGGCGATCAGATTCCCAACCAACGTCAGAATCGCACCGATGAGCAAAATCCCCATGACCGTCGGATAATCGCGCGCCATCACCGACATATAAAACAATTGTCCCATCCCCGGGATAGCGAAGATGGTTTCAAAAATAACGCTGCCCCCGATGAGACCGGGGATAGACAGCCCCAAAATTGTAATAACCGGTAAAAGCGCATTTCTCAAGGCATGCCGATAAATGACCGCTCTTTCGCTGAGCCCCTTGGCGCGTGCCGTTAAAATGTAATCCTGACGAATCACTTCCAGCATATTGGCGCGCATATAGCGTGACAGGCCGGCCAAACCTCCGAACGCGGAAATAAACACGGGCAAGATTAAGTGTTTGGCCAGATCAACCAGTTGCCCCCAGGCACTTAAATATTCATAGTTGAGCGAACGCAGACCGGAAATCGGAAGCCACCCAAGATGGATACCGAAAAAAATCATCAAAAGCAGAGCCAACCAAAACGTGGGCACGGCAAAACCGACAAAGACGACAACCGCAGTCACTCGATCGAAAAGCGAATCCTGGTGCACAGCCGACAGAACGCCGATCGGAATGGCCACGGCCATGATGATCATGAGTGACAACAAATTAATGGCAATGGTCACAGGCAGGCGTTCGATGATTTTGTCGGCCACCGGCCGGTGGTCGGAAGAAAAAGAAATCCCCAGATCACCTCGGCTGATTCTTTTGAGCCACGACCAATATTGAACATAAAGCGGCTTGTCGAGCTCATATAGGCTCATCAGGCGTTCGCGCATCTCCGCCGATGATTTTGGGTTCATCTGCGTTTGCAAATCCGTGGGTTTGCCCGGCGCAAGATGCATCACCACAAAGCAAATCACCGTAATCCCCAAAAGCATCGGGATCATGAAAAGCATTCTTTTCGTCAAATACCTCGACATCCGCTTCTCCGTCTTTCTCAAGCCCGGCTAATCGAGCCTCTCCAAAAGCCTCATGGCTTTCACATTGTTGAGAGATTGCCACAAATGATCTTGGGAGTGAGCCTCCAGCGTGAACGTCGGTTTAACGTTCAATATCTTCAACGCATCGAACAGTTCATCAAACGGAAACGTGGCGCTGCCGACCGGTAGGTGTTCATCGAATTTTCCGAAATTGTCATGCAGGTGGAGATGCCCGATATAACGCCCCATCTGCGTCACCCAGGCTTTTAAAGGTGAACGGGCGAAAACATTGAAATGTCCCGTATCGAAACAAAAGCAAAGGTGGTCGCAGGTGATCCTTTCAAACAGACGCCGTAAAATGTCCGGCGATTTTTCATAGACATTTTCAAGAGCGACAACAACGTTGGACGCTCTGGCGACATCAATCAACTCTGTCCAAAAACGCACGCTGTTTTCCAGCCAGAGATCGTCGCAAGAAACGTAATAGCGCTCGTCAAAGGATGGATGACAAACAATCTTCAGCGGTTTAAAGATCGGCGCCAAATCAAATACTTGCCGAATACGATCCTGACTGACCTGCCGGATGCGATCATCGAGCGCTCCCGGCCGAAGGTCAACGAACGGCGCATGGAACGTCAACATCAATCCGGCGTTTTGGATTGTCGCGGCTGTTTTCCGGCACTCATCATCATCCATCGTGTTGAGAACATCATGGTTGAAGTACAGCTCGAGATTGAGTCTCTGCTCCAGAATCATGGGTAGATATCTGGACAAGAGATGATAAGGCATATGAACATGGACTTTTCTTATAACATCCTGCATGAAATCATCCCTTTTACGGATAAATCGGACGCGATGATTTACCATAGTCATTTTCTTTTCACAAGATAAAGGCTTAAAAAACCGATCAATCCCTCGCCTCACTTCTAGCCGCATTTTCAATTCCGTGTTGTCAACTTTTTTCATTTGTGACATAGAAAGCCAAGGCTGCAGGGGATTCGACGGTCATCTGACGGAAATCGAATGACATGAAATGTTCTCACGGAAAGTGATGACGCGCGCCGAAGACGACCCAATCAACCGATCCCCCAGGCAGCCGGGAGGAGAAAGACTTAAAAGATCAAGGAGGCTCATTTGGCCGAAAAAAAGAATGAATCCGCGAGGCGACTTTTATTGTGCATCAACGCCGTCCTGCAAAAAAAGGCTCGAGACATTGTTGTTTTGAACGTAAAAGACCTATCCTCATTCACCGATTATATGCTGATTTGTTCGGGGGCAACAGACCGGCAAGTGCAAGCCATTTCCGGCGCGGTTCAGGAATTTCTCAAGAAATCAGGGATCCAACCTCTGGGTGTGGAAGGTGAAGCCAATGCCGAGTGGGTTTTGCTCGATTACGATGATGTCGTGATCTCCGTTTTTCAGGATTCGGCGCGTGAGTTTTACGGACTGGAAAACCTGTGGGATGCCCCACGGATGGAGATAGACGAAAATGTAACTGAAATTAAGAAATTGAGTAGGGAGATGAATTGATTCTCGCCGAGTTTCTTCAAGATCTATCGGATGCGCTGTTTCCGCCTCTTTGCATTTTCTGCATGAATGTTTTGGCGCTCAAAGAAGAGAAAATCTTCTGCGCCTCATGCAACAAACAGATCGTTTATCTGACAAACAGCCACTGTACCCTATGCGGGAAAATCTTCCCCGATTCACCGGCCGACGATCACCTTTGCGGGGACTGTCTTCAATCTAAACCTTTTTATGACCTGGCTCGGTCCGCCGTCGCCTATGACGGTGTGATGCATGAGGTCATCCTTCAGTTTAAATACGGACGCAACATCGTAAAAGGGACGGCACTGGCCGATCTTCTGGCCGGTTTCATTTTCCCCGATATCGACTGGCCTTCGTTCGATTGTATCATCCCCGTCCCCCTTCACATACGGCGGCTTCGCAGCCGCGGTTTCAATCAGTCTCTCATTTTGGCCCGTGCTCTTGGGAAAAAGCATCATCTGCCTGTTGAGTTTTCACTTCTGAAGCGACGGAAAATGACACACACCCAAATCGGACTGAATCAAAAGGAACGAGAGCAAAACATCAAAAACGCCTTCGAGGTCTCCGACCCCAAGCAGGTTGCCGGTCAACACATCATTTTGGTGGATGATGTGTTGACAACAGGCTCTACAGTCAACGAGTGCGCCAAGACCCTCAAAAAAGAAGGGGCCGCCCGAGTCGTTGTCGTGACATTGGCGAGGGTTGTTTGATTTGGGTTCAGACCCCAATTATTTTGGCTCGTCATATGCGATAATCCATAAAAACAAGGAGATATCATGGACAAAGTGCTAGATCGTACCGCGCTCAAAGAAAAAGTCGACTCCCTTCGCAAAGAAGGAAAAAAGATCGCCTTTACAAACGGTTGCTTCGACATCCTGCATGTCGGTCACGTCCGCTACCTAAAGGAAGCACGTAAAACGGCCGATTTATTGATCCTAGCGTTGAACAGCGACTCGTCCGTCCGGGCGATTAAAGGCGCTAAACGACCGCTTGTGCCCGAAAACGAACGTGCCGAAATTCTGGCGGCATTGGAATGTGTCGATTTTGTGACAATCTTTTCTGAATTGACGCCGTTGGAGCTCATCTGCGAACTCAAGCCGGACGTATTAATTAAAGGAGGGGATTGGGCCGCAGAGAAAGTCGTCGGACGTCATGAAATAGAGCAATGGGGAGGCCATCTTCAACTGATTCCGGAAGTGATTGGAAAATCCACGACGAACATCGTGGATAAAATCCTCTCCGTCTATTGCGACAGGGACAAACAAATATAACAGCCTATAATAAAAGGAGAATTTGAGAATTATGCCCTTCCTGAAAGATTAAAATTTTACTTTACAAACATTTTCCCATTAGGTAAAAGAGGCTTCGTTTTCAATATCACATCAAAAAAAGGAGTGGCGGCATTGGAAAAACAAACGACTTTAAAGCCGGAAAAACTGGAAGCATTCCGCAAGTTGCTCACCCAGAAAATCAATGAGCTGCTAAGCGAGGCGGGGAAAACCGTCTCGGAAATGACCAGTGGAAAAGAAAATTTCCCCGATCCCAACGACCGCGCGTCGCTGGAGTCTGATCGTAATTTTGAACTGCGCATCCGCGACCGGGAACGCAAACTGATTATAAAAATGCAGGAAGCCATCAAAAGAATCGACGATGGAACATTCGGGATATGTGAAACATGCGGCGGACCGATTTCCGAAAAGAGGTTGATGGCCAGACCGGTTACCACGGAGTGTATTGAATGCAAAACGAAACAAGAAAAGATGGAAAAACTCAAAGGCGAATGAGACGTCTTCACCTGTCGAAAAAAGCCCCATGAAATGGGGCTTTTTTTATTTCTTTTCATGTGGCATTTCTTTTTTGTATCAAAAATGATAGTCATCCGTCATGTACGCATCCGTCGCACTCAATATTCCGGCAGATAAGCTTTTTACTTACGAAATTCCGGAAAACCTCGCCGCATCGGCAAAAGTCGGCAAACGGGTTTATGTGCCCTTCGGCCACCGAAAGCGCACGGGATATATCGTCTCAGTGTCTTCCGTCTGTGACGTGAAAGAGGTTAAATCGATCAGTGAGATCCTTGACGAGGAACCTCTCTTCGATGCCGAGGACTTAAAATTTTACGAATGGATCGCGTCCTATTTTATTTATCCGCTGGGGAAAACCCTCGCCGAACTTATTCCCGCCGGTCCTGAAAAAAAAGAGACCCGTTGGGTTTTCCCCGCCGATCGCCCCGTCGGTGCCGTCCCATCATCCGCGCAAAGAAAACTGCTCGATATTGTTTATGCGCACCCTCAGGGGTTGCCCCTCCATGATCTCGCCAAAAAGTCCAGCGTGAAAAATCATGCGTCGCTGTTGCGCAGCCTGCAGCGGTCGGGCCTGATCCGAATCGAAAAGAAGGATCGGAAATTGATGGGTGTTCGCAAGCAAAAAATCATCGGACCGGCTGACAACATCGATCTTGCTAAATTGACATTGCGTCAGCAGGCGGTTGTCAATTACCTCAAAAGTGAAGGCCCCAAAGAACTTCGAGAGGTCATGAATGCGACCCACGCCTCTTCATCTTTGATCAAAAAACTGTTGGAAACGGGAGTTTTAGAAATCACGGACGCTGAAATGATTCGCAAAGCGGTGTTTTCCTCCACGATCAAACATAATCCAGACGTCATTGTCTTGACCCGTGAGCAAAAAGAAGCTTCAGACCAAATCCACCGTTTTATCAGCACCGGACGATTCCATCCCGTCCTGTTACACGGCGTGACAGGAAGCGGCAAAACGGAAGTTTACTTGTCTGCAATCGAATACGCTTTAAAAGCAAATGGAACCGCCATTTATCTGGTTCCTGAAATCGCCCTCACCCCGCAACTCATCGCCCGGATTTCCGGACGTTTTGACGAGAATCGGATCGCCGTGATCCACAGCGGGATCGCCGAAGGCGTCCGCTATGACCAATGGAGGGAAATTAGGCGGGGCAGAATCGATCTGGTCATCGGCGCGCGATCGGCTCTGTTTGCGCCGCTTCCAAACCTCAAATTAATCGTTGTTGATGAAGAACACGACACATCCTACAAGCAGGATGAACGCCTCTGTTACCATGCCCGGGACTTGGCGGTCGTAAAAGCCAAATTGGCCAACGCCGTGGTGCTTTTGGGATCGGCTACGCCAGGTGTTCGAACCTTTTTCAACGCCGAGACCAGTAAATACACACTTTTGGAATTGAGGGAACGGATCAACAAAAAACCATTGCCCCGTATCGATATCATCGACATGAAACTCGAGAAAGAAATGCAAGGGAAAACGCCGATCCTTTCACGTCCTCTCCTTCAAGCCATCACCGAAACGCTTCAGAATCGAGAGCAGGCTCTGCTCTTTTTGAACAAACGCGGCTTCGACACCTTCTTGGTTTGCGGCGACTGCGGTTATCACCTAACTTGCCCTAACTGCGCTGTCGCCCTGAAGAGTCATCTGGCTGAGCATCTCGTCAAATGCCATTACTGCGACTATCAACAAAAGGCCATACCCCTTTGTCCCAACTGCCGAGGCAGCCGGATTCTCAACTACGGCACCGGTACTCAAAAATTGGAAAAAGAATTGGAGAGTCGATTTCCCCATGCGCGAACCTGTCGGATGGACTCCGACACCACCACCGGCAAGGATGCTCAGGAAAAAATCCTGTATGCCTTACAAAACAAAGAAATCGACATCCTCGTGGGTACGCAGATGATCGCCAAAGGACATGACTTCCCTTCCATCACGCTTGTAGGGGTGATCTCGGCAGATACATCGCTAAACCTGCCGGATTTCCGCGCGGCGGAAAAAACTTTTCAAATGCTCACCCAGGTGGCCGGACGCGGCGGCCGTGGTGAGCGGGCGGGACGCGTCATCATCCAGACTTTCAATCCGGATCATTATGCCCTAAAACACGCCGGAAACCACGACTATAAATCATTTTACAGGGAAGAACTTGAATACCGCAGGGCGCTCGCGTATCCGCCGTTTAGCCGGATGATCAATGTCCGCCTGTCTTCCGCCAAGTTGGACATTCTGACTAAAACCGCCGCGGAGATGGGACAAGATGCCGCAGCTCTCTGCGCCAAAAGCGACAAGAGCTTGCACATCATCGGCCCCGCCGAATCGCCTCTTTCCAAAATCCGCGGCGAGTACCGTATGCAACTGATTCTCAAAGGAACAGACAGCCGCCTGATGCACACCATCGCGGCGCAATTGGCGGACAAACATGCCACAAGCACCGTGAAGATCGTAATCGACGTGGATCCGGAAAATTTCATGTAATCATCATGACGCCACCCCTGGGTGGACAAGCCGCAAGTGCTTGTGAACGAGTCCTTTTTCTGGGCGGACGCCCAACCCGCAAACCTCTTGGGAAGAGAAAACGCCCGACCTGATAAATCGATTGTCGACAACCCCGTTTAGATCGACGCGTGCCTGACCAATTTTGTTCGACATACCTACCTTTGCGCGTTGGATCTCCATGATATCGCCATTTGAATCAAAGATATGGATAGTGCTCTACTGAATGCCGTCTTTTCGAGACATTTTTCCCATAACCGTCTTGTGAGGGGCTCAAAAAGCAAACGCGTCCAGAGAAAAAAGAGAGGCTTCACAACAAGTACCGCAACGGTAAAAGCACCATTTCCATGCAGGATCGTCCTCTACTTACAAGCGATTGGAAAATCAACGCCCTTGCAGGGGAAGATGACGAAAATGACAACGGTTGGTTGTTCTACGCTTGATCGCCCAAGAGGATGCCGGCGCCGGGAAATCTCCTTACCCGCCAAAACAATCGGCACGCCATGAATCAACTTGACAAGATATTTCACCATCGATTTTTACCGCGTCCCGGTTTTCAAATTTGCCCCTCATGGTGGAAATGCTGGACATCATGCCATCTTAAAATCACACTAACCAAATAAAAACGGCGGCGTCCATGCAGCCCGCCGCCGTATCAGATTTTTGCGGAAACGCCTTTTATGAGCATTTCTTAGCTTCCAAGCGGATGCGATCCTGGTAATATTGGGTGATCTCATAAACGGCGTAATCGATCATCAGCATGATTCTCATGACACTGTCGATGGCCTGGTTATGTTCAAGCGCATTGATGAAGATCGCCTGAAATTCGGCATAAAGCCACATGTGGCGGCGCATCATATTCAATGCGTAAATCGATTCATGAAGAGGAATGCCGTTTTCATAACATTGTCTTGCGTAATGCATGAAAAACTCCTGCGCTTTCTCATAGCGATTGGGCGCGGTGAGCATATTTCTCAACTGACTGTAAAATTTAACCGCCTGTAGAATGAGTTTTTCATCGGGAATGTCCTTATAGTGAGGCGTTCTCTTATTCTTTTTGACATCAGAGGCCCAATGCCCCGCTATTTCATCAATGTTGGCTTCCAATACATCCAGCAGCTTAATCGACTCAACCATATTGTTCTCCTTTCTCAAAAGCTTGAGCGTATAGGGAAACGGAAACTAATTATTGCCTTGTTCCTTTCTCATCAGGTCCTGATACTCCTTGGTCACCTCGTAAGCCGCATAATCAAAAATCAGAATCGTACGGCTTAGGGTATCCAGTGCCTGTCGCTGATCGATACCCGAACTGAATATCGTTTGGAATTCGGCATACAACCAAATATGTCTCCTTAAAAGAATGAGTGCGTAAACCGCTTCATCCATTGGAATCTTCAAAGCGAAACTTTCCTGCGCATAGTTCCTGAAATACTTCAAGGAAGCCTCACTGATTTTTTCCTCCGCGAACATTTTACTGAAGTTGCGATAAAATTTCACACCGAGATCAACAATTCTCTCCTCATCCAACTCCTTGAATTTCTTCGTCCGGGTATTATTTTGCACGTCCATTGCCCACCGCTTGGCCATCCTCCCCGCATGTTTTTCAGCCAGCTCCACGTACTTAATGGCGTATGTCTTCATACTTCCTCTCCTTTCCGGTTGAAAACACCTCAGATCGATCTTGCAATTCTGCTTTCACTTTCCTAAATTACGGTTTGAATGCATGCCATCAACGACTTACCTCATTCTTCGTCAGCAGGCGATCCCCCGAGCGCTCACAGAGGCATCAACGCTGCCTCAAAGACGCAAAATTTAAAACAAAGAACAAAGGAAAGAACGCCGGTATAAAACCGCCAAGCCCGGAAGGGACAGAAGAGATTGGAGCGGATTCAGCGTTTTCACCGTTTGTCACGCCTTTCATCGAATGGACTTGACGCTCAAGCGTTGAATGGTTTTTCTCGTACTCTTCAAATGACCACTCAATACAATAATATTTGATTTTAATATAAAACATGAATCCCGAATTGACAACAGAAAAGTGCAATTTAATAA
>CAZPTW010000085.1:0-9393 GCA_964589235.1 uncultured Smithella sp.
CCAAAATTCTTGTGAAGAAGTTCGGCCTGAAGCCGGCCGATACACGAGAGTCCGGCGCATCGAAATGGGCGAAATCCGTAAAGCCCATCGTCAGAAGTCGTTGTTTCAGGAGACGAGCTTTCATCATTTCCCCATCCCCACCATTGATCGGCCCAACAGCAGGTACGGCTGTCAATGCTTTTTGAAGATCAATCATCTCCTCCCGATAGGAGTCGATTCTACGGCAAATCCTTTCAAAAATCAGATCATCCATCATCCTTCCTCGTCTTTATTCCTGGGGGGTAATATAAACAGGTTCACCTAGATAATTTGGTGGACTTCCAAAGTTGCTTGTATCCCCTAAAATTAACGTTATACGTTTCTGTTCCTGGAGATACTTCATGGCCACGCGTTTCAAATCATTGCGGGTTACAGCGTCTATATTCTTGAGATATTGCATTAGATAATCATCGGGTAGTTTTTCAAAGGCGATCTGCATTTGCTGAGACGCGATGGATGCAGGATGATCGAAGGAGAAAATAAACCCATTCCGGATGGAATTTTTCGCCCAGACAAGTTCTTCATTCGTGATAGAACCTTCTGCGGCCTTTTTCAAGATTGATTGCATCAGAGTCAGGGCCTGATAAGTTGTTTCGGTTTTAGTGAAAGCATAGGTTCCGAAAACGCCATACTCTGGGCGCGCTCTATAAAAACTGCCGGCACTGTATGCCAGTCCTTCATTGTTGCGAACAGCGCTGAAAATATGAGAGGGAAAGCCGCCGCTGCCTAAGATGAAATCCAGTAGAAGAAACGCGTAGTAATCCGGATCCTTTTTACCGACCGTAAATTCTCCACTGACCAGCGTGGATTGTGTCAGTTTTTTCCGCATGAGAAAAAAACCGCCGGTTAATTTTGCGGGAGGGCCGGGCATTTCAGGAACGGGTCCCATCTGTTGCCAACGGCCGAAATGCTTGGTGACCAGATGGACGGCTTCTTCTCTGCTAAGATCCCCAGAAATGGCGATCATCATATTGCCGGCAAAAAAATGTGCTTTATGAAAGCCGGCCAAATCATCCCGTGTGATTTGGCGTAAGGAAGCCGACGTCATGTATCTTCCGCGGGAATCGTCCGGATATAATAAACGATTGAATTCGCGGAAAGCGAGGCGTTGAGGGTCATCCATGATGCGCCGCAAACCTTCTTTTTTCAAGGCGACGGCGATGTCAAATTTTTTTTCTTCAAATACCGGATGAATGATCATTTCTGAGAGGAGTTCCATCCCTGTGTCGAGATCGCTTTTGAAAAAGGTTGTGCGAATCGATGCGGAATCCAGGGAGATCGAGAAAGAAGGTGATGCGGCCAGTTGGTCTAGTCTCTGATCGATCTGTTCGCTTGTGAATTTTTTGCAACCGCCCGTCCTCATCAAGTAGGTGGTAAGTTCTGCAACGCCTTCTTTCCCGGCGGGGTCGTTCACGGTTCCGGTTCGAAACAAGAAATTCATATGGACAAGAGGCAATTCGCGGTCTTCAAGGAAAAACATCGTAATACCATTGGGCAATTCAACGCGATCGGCCTTCAGCATTTGGAACTTTAGCGGTGGATATTGAAGCTCATCCGGAGGAATCAAAATTTGAGCAAAAAGAGAATTCTGGAAAAATACCCAGAGCAAAGAGCACAGAATCGCGATCAAAATCGACTTATTTTGCATGGTCATCGTTCTTCACATCTTTGTTCATGGTTAATGTCGCAATGGTTCGTTTATGTTTTGTGAGGTATTTTGCCGCAATATTTTGAATGTCAGCGGGGGTTACTCTCTCGATTTGTGGGAGGTAGTTGGCGAAATAACGATAATCTCCCAACAGCAATTCCGTATGGGAAAGAATGGATGCCAGTTCCGAATTGGAATCCAGGCTTGTGATAAAATCCATTTTGATCTTTTTTTTAGCTTTGTCCAATTCTTCCGAAGAAACGGATTGAGAAAGGATGTCACTAAGCTCCTGATCGATCGCTTTCTGGAGATCTTCTATGGTGTTAGGGTGCCTGGGGGTGGCGAAAATCACGAACATATTGGGATAACGAGACCCAGGGATACCGTTGTGGGCATGGATACTGTCAGCGATTTGCTTTTCCAAAACAAGCTTTGAATAAAGTCGGCTTGTTCTCCCATCGCTTAAAATTTTTTCCAGAACATCGAAAACGTAATCTTCAAAAGACGGCGCCGTCGGTTTATGATAACCGATCATCAGCCGGGGATTGGCATCATAGGATATGTTGACCACTCGCTCTTTCGTTTGCTCAGGTTCTATGAAAATTCGATGGGGGGTCGAGGATCTCATGGGAAGCCCTCCGAAGTAGCGATCGATGAGTTTCAGGGTCCGTGGTGGATCAATGTCGCCGACGACGGCGATGACGATATTGGAGGGCGTTAGGTATTTTTTGTGAATATTGCGCAAAGCCTGCGGCGTCATGAATTTTATGTCTTCAGGCCAACCTAGAATGGGGCGACCGTATGGATGTATCGTATATGCCGTGTGGATAAAAGTCTCGTAGAGCTTTCCATCTGGATTTGTTTCAACGCGTTGTCTCCTCTCTTCCAAAATAACATCGCGTTCCGTGTAAAACTCACGGAAAACAGGATGCATCAGACGATCGGACTCAATACGCGCCCAGAGTTCAATCTTATTGGCAGGCAGACTGACGTAATAAGTGGTTACATCCTGTCCGGTGGTGGCATTCATGTGCATGCCGCCGTTTTCAGTATAAAGCCGATCAATTTCATTGGGGATGTAATACCTGCGGTGCTTTTCTTGTAATGCTTTCAACGTTACAGAAAGACGTTTGATGATTTTAGGGTCGGCGTTTTTTTCCTTCTTTTCCTGATCGAGTTTCATCCCCGTCTTTTCGATGATCGCCAATATTTTCTTTTCTTCGGCATAGTTTTTTGTGCCGATGGTCGTTGTGCCTTTGAACATCATATGCTCAAGAAAATGGGCTGCGCCGCTTTGTCCTTCGACTTCATCCACGGCGCCGACGCGGTAGCGAATGTAGAGTGACACAGTAGGACTGAATTTCCGATCCAGCATTAAGACGGTCAGTCCGTTGGTGAGCTTTGTTTTAATGACTTTCTTTTCCAGATCGAAGGCATGAAGCGAACCGGAAAAAATAATGATGATTATAAAAGTGAGACAGATGCTGATTTTATTTCGGGTCAACATGATCCTCCCATCCATCTTTAGGTTTTGTCGGAAATAAACGGAAGTAGGCGTAAAGGATGCCGACCACACAAAATAAAATGATAAATGACGCCGCAAACAATGTCATGACAAATTCATGTGGATTCGGCAACTTGAAAGAGCCGATCAAGATGTTCAATCCAAACGCAAGAAAACACACAGACAGAACGAGCACAAGAATATTTTTAATCAGAATGATCGTTTTCATTTTACCCTTTCGTTTGCAACATGGCTTTGAGTCTGCAGTAGGCTTCATAACTGAAATCATCGTTCCGGCAGCTCAAAATTGTGTTGTTATGATATAGGGGTTCGCGTTCAATGTCAAATAGGGAAGAGGCGATGGCATCGACCCACATTTTTGTGCCGGGAATAGGAGAATATTCGGCTAGAATGGGTTTGGCCCCGCATCGGCGGACGAAATCGATGCTGGAGACAACATCTGCTTCTTTTTGACCGGGGATACCGCATAAAAGGTAAATACCGATGTCGTGAGTTGAATAACCGGCGTTTTTCAGATGAATGACAGCTTGTCGCAGCTCGTCGTTTTTGACTTTACCGCCTGTGTCTTTCTGTAGAAGGAAATTGGCGGTCTCAAAACCAAATCGGATGGTCTTAAAACCGGAAGTGAAAAGCATGCGACTTATGTCGGCGTTGATCTCACGCAGGTGAAGACCGTTTGGACAATGAAACTGGCAGACTAATTTTCGGTTTTTAATTTCGGCTAAAAGAGGGATAATCATATTTTCTGCATCGACCAAAAGCGCGTCGTCGTAAAAACTAAAGTTTTGAATGCCAAAATTCTTTTGCCAATATTCAATTTCATCCACAACCTTTGTGGGATTCCGCCGTAAAAACTTTCTGTTGAACAGATGGGATGAGCAATACGTACACCGATACGGGCATCCAAGAGACGTCATAATCGACACCTGATCTAACTTCTGGATGAGGTCGAACGCAGGGTAGGGTAGAGCGTCAAGATCATCCTCTGGTGGATTGTAGATCGGTTCTTCTCCAAACAGCTCCCACAATAATTTTAAAATTGGTTTTTCACCCCGGCCGCAAATCACATAATCCGCACCGGAGTGAGCTCTCGCGTGTTCGAAACAAAGGGATGCATATTTCCCACCGAGGACGACCGGTATCGGTCCCAACTCCTCTTTAATGATCTTTATGGCATCGAAGACGCCAGGATACCAGTAAGTCATCATAGATGTGACCAAGACGATATCTGGTTTTGGAGATTGTTGAAGTTCTCGACGAAAAACATCGGGGTCGATACCGTAGCGACAATAACTGCGTGGCATGAAGCGGAGACAGTCAGGCTTTGGGATAACGCTACGGGAAAAACGTCCATGGCCATATGCGTGACGTTTTGGGAGGTGGACTTTTTCCTCCAATATCAACACCGAATGGGGATTGAGGCAATCGATCAATGAAACATTGTGGCCGTTTGCTCGTAAAAGCCCCCCAAGATATAAAAGTCCCAGCGGCTTCAGCCAAAAGTCATATGCTGCAAAATCATAAATCCACGGGTTGACAAGAAGAATGTTTTTACTCATGGGCTTGAAGTAGCATACATCACTGGAAATTTCAAAAAAACCATGTAAAAGGCCTCGGCGTTTCCGAAATCAAGGGATTTCTAGATTGACGCCGAAGAAATGCTCGTGATAAAAAAACAAAAAAAGGAGAACGAAGTATGGATGAAGATATAAAGCAAAGAACAAGAAAAACAGCGGAGAAATTATGGTCGGGTGGCATGAAGATTGATCCGCCGTACCTGACGTGGAAAGCTTTTGATCGCGATTTAGCCAATGATCTCTCTCTTTTTATCACAGGGAACCTCTATTCAAGAACTGTTTTGAGCCTACCGGAAAGACAGATGGTCGCTTGCGCCATGCTCGCCGCCTTGGGGGCTTCCGAAGAGCTTAAACTGCATGTCAATGCCGCGTTGAATGTCGGGTGTGATCCGAAAAAACTGGCAGAAGTGTTCTTTCAATTGACGCCTTATGGTGGAATGCCTCTTGTCAACAAGGCCCTCGAAGTATTTCGCGATGTTTTGAAGGGCAGAGGTGAATGGGAAAAATTCAGTGCGGGCGCGAAATGACACGCGACGTGTCGCCATTCGAGCCAGAGGGGTGAGATTCAGCGAAAAGCATGGACCGGAAGGTGGAAAGGCGGGTCATTGGACCTCTCCTTTCCACCGTTTTGGTTAATGTTGATAGGTTTGAAAAGAAAGAATCAAGATACCGCCGATGCCTATAATGATGCCGAACCATCCTGTCCATCTGATTCGTTCGCGATAAAGAAGGGAAATCATCATACCCAGCATGACCGGGGTGCTCAGTGTAATGGGAAAGACGACGGATGCCGGTAAGAGTTTCAGCGCTTCGATGGTAAAGTACACGCCGGTATAACTTGCCAAAGAGGCCAAGGTGCCGTACCATAAGGCCTCCTTTTTTATACGTTGACGTCTTATGATCAGCGTGAATAAAAGCAGGATAAAACCGCATACGTACGAGGCAAATAAATAGGCCAAGGGATTGAAGCGGTATTGGCTGACTAGAAGTTGTCCAATGCGTGGGAGACCACTGAAAGTAAACGCGCAAACACTAAGCAAAAACCACTTCAAGTTGTTTTGCGTTTTAGAAAAAGCGTCGTTAGACCAAGAGATCAAAAAAATAGACGTCAAGATGGCGAGGATTCCTGTTGCATAGGCGATATCGAGCTTCAGGCCAAAATACAACAGTCCGAAGACAACAGGCATCAAAAATGATGATCTGTAGATGGCGTTGGTAAAACCGAAATGACCGATCCGCAGGGCATGATTAAAGATGAAAACGGCTATTGAACCACCCACACCGGCAACAATGGCGATGAAGCACAAGTCGATTGTATAAGCGGATAGAGGCACTGCATTTTCCAATACCAAGAGACAACCCAGAATAACAGCGGTCAAGAACATCGTGAAGGATAAATCAAAAGAGGAGACGCCTTTTCTTGCGGAGAGCATTGCAAGATAAGCGACGGAGGTGATCCCAATCACAACGATGAAAACATATATAAAACCCAAAGCGATTCCTTTGCAATGTATTGTCGATTCCAAAAACATCATTAATGGCGCTTAAGCAAATTGTGTTCCAGAGAAATCACTACTGTTTTCATGTAAAAACAATTCGAAGGGGGAACGGGCTTTCGGATGATTTTGATTTGAACGATAAACGAGTTCACTGGCCATAAGGTGCCGGCATATTGAAAAGGCATGTCCAAATCCTGACGAAAGGAAACAGAATTTTTCTTTTGATTTAAAAAAAGGAATGCTGTATGAAAGACCTCCCGTCAAGGAAGACTTCAATGGATTTATGGAATCAGATATGTGAAAAGATTGAAGCGGCGTCGAACACACGCGCCTTCATGCTCAAAGAAGTTCTAACATGGGCGACAAAACCACTCACGAAAGGCTCAAAGGATTGAGCCGGGAAATGATAGAATCCTTGATCGACAATCCTTATGAGTGTCCGATCGTTGTCGATGCAAAGGGTTTTATCTGTTTCATGAGCCACTACAGTAAAAATCTCATCAATATAGATCCTGAAGAGGCCGTAGGGCGGCATATTTCGGAGGTTATCCCCGAAACACATCTCCATGAAGTGCTTATAGGTGGAAAGGCCAGAATCGGTGATACCTTGTATATCGCAGGGAAACAGCAGATTATTTCGCGAATTCCTCTGAAAGATACGGAAGGAAACATCATCGGCGCCGTAGGGAAAGGTATGTTCAATCAAACCTCCAAGGTGCTTGAGCTCAACCGGCGCATTGATCAATTAAACGGTGAGGTTCAGTACTTACAGGAACAGTTGAATATTGTGAAAGGTGGAGCGGAAATTGTCGGAAATTCTGAAGCCATCGCTTCTGTTAAAAAAGAGGTCCTTCAAGCTGCGAAAACGAATGTATCTGTTTTAATTACAGGGGAATCCGGGACGGGCAAAGAAGTCATCGCGTACGCAGTTCATTCAGCCAGTAATCGAGCCAAGAAACCTTTTATCCGTGTAAATTGCGCCGCAATTCCATCCGAGTTATTCGAAAGCGAACTTTTCGGTTACGAGAAAGGGGCCTTTACCGGGGCCCACACCAAAGGCAAACCCGGGAAATTCGAACTGGCACGTGGTGGAACCATATTTTTGGATGAAATCGGCGAATTGCCCTTACCCTTGCAAGCCAAACTGCTTCGGGTTATTCAGGAACGCACTATCGATCGCCTCGGAGGAACAAGGCCTGTTGAAGTCGATTTCAGATTGATTGCCGCCACCAACAGAAATCTTTTGGAGATGGTCAGAAAAGAATTGTTCCGCATGGATTTATATTTCAGGATCGACGTCTTTGAAATTCACGCACCGAGTTTGAGAGAGATTAAAGAAGATATTCCCGTTTTATCAAAACATTTGATTGCGTCGTTAAAAGACGAGGTCGGTGGAGGGGCGACAAGTATTGACGAAGAGGCCCTGGAAATATTGAAGAGATACCCGTGGCCGGGAAATGTCAGAGAATTGAGAAATGTTCTTGAACGTGCGATGATTGTTTCAAAAGATGCGGTGATTCGTCCGGAGGATTTGCCGGTGATGATCAGAAACTATGGGCGTGAGAATGCAAAGTCTAGCCATCTGTCTTATGAAGGCACATTACGTCAAATTTTGGAAGAAACCGAAAAAGCGGCGATATTGGAGGCCCTGCGCAAGACAGGTGGTAACAAAGTCAAAACAGCAAAAATCCTCGGCATTCACCGTTCGTCATTGTATGAAAAAATGAAAATGGCAGGTCTTGACGAAAAATGAAAAAAAGTTTTTTTGGAAGAACGGTCAAATGAAAAGTCTTTGAGCGGTTGTTGTCTTGAATATCCGACATGTCGCCCCTCAAAGACATTTGATTAAAATAAAATAAAAACAGTGTATTGACCTATTTTTCATTGCTTCATGGTATTTATGTCTGATTTTTCAGACATGTTATTCATTCCTTTTCTCACTTTGTTTCTTCTCGATTTTATTTTCGATCCCTTGTCGATTCGGCCTATCCCGGCAGGCCTTTTTTGAGAATAGCAATTGGCCTGCATATTGCAAAACCCACCATCGAATATAGAGAGCAAGGTGCGAACTCAATTCATTAAAACAGAATAAGGAGCGGTTATGAATTTCAGCGCAGATAAAGTCATGCCCTTGGAAGAAGCGATCGGCAAATATGTTCAAGACGGCTGTCATATTTCCATAGGGGGGTTTACTGTGAACAGGAATCCGATGGCGGCGGTTTTTGAAATCATGCGTCAGAAGAAAAAGAATCTTCATTGTTACGCACATTCAAACGGCACAGGTGTCGATGAGTTGATAGGCGGCGGTTGTATCTCTAAAATTGAAATCGCGTATGGAGGAAACGGAAAGGCTGCGCCGACATGCATCCGGTTCCGTACGTCGATTCAAAGAGGGGAAATCTTGTTTGAA
Organism: uncultured Smithella sp.; assembly: GCA_964589235.1. Taxonomy (GTDB): domain Bacteria; phylum Desulfobacterota; class Syntrophia; order Syntrophales; family Smithellaceae; genus UBA8904. The sequence goes on from CAZPTW010000085.1 coordinate 8,699, forward strand.
GATTATTCAAACTATCACATGTCTCTGCGTTTTCATGCAGGCGCGATGGGGCTGCCTTTTATTCTTTCCCGTTCAGGAATGGGAACAGATATCGTCAAACACTGGGGATTCTCCAAAGAGATGAGGGCGAAGGACCCGAAGATACCGGATAAAAAACTTGAGGTCATCGATAACCCATTTGGAGACTGGTGCAACGCAAAAAAAGTCGTCCTTCTGCCGGCCGTCAATCCGGATGTCACCATCATTCATGTGCAAAAAGCGGATCGAATGGGGACTTGTCGGATAGAGGGATTGACTTTCTGTGATGTTGATCAAGCGAAGGCCTCAAAAGTTGTCATTGCCACTTGTGAAGAAATCGTGGATACAGAAGAAATCAGAAAGAAACCGGAACACAATCAGATTCCATTTATCCATGTCACCGCCGTTTGTCATGTTCCATTCGGGGCGTATCCAACGTCCTGTTATAACTATTATGATTATGATCCACAGTATTTGAACCAAGGCGCGAAATTTGCCAAGGACGATAAACTTTATCAAGAATATTTGGATCGATTTGTATACGGCGTCAAAAATCAAAAAGAATTGCTGGATTTGGTTGGAAAAGAGCAATTGGCAAAAATAGCGGCAGACAAAAGAACCGGCTATGCCGTTAATCTGGATCGAAAGTAGAACGAGCTGGAGGGACAAACATGAAT
>CAZPTW010000086.1:0-9388 GCA_964589235.1 uncultured Smithella sp.
TCATAATATTGCCGACACGCTGGATTTTTTCCGGTGGAATACCTTCTTTCAACAGATTTTCATCGCCATCGGGAGATGGCGTCCATAATATGTCGGCAATGGAATCCGTGATGATACGATTGATTTCCTCCGGCATCGTTCGATCAAAAGAACGAAGCCCCGCCTCAAGGTGAGCTACTTTTATTCCAAGTTTTACTGCAGCTAAAGCTGCCGCCACTGTTGAATTAACGTCACCTACTACAATTACAAGGTCTGGTTTTTTTTCGAACAGAACTTTTTCATATTCTATAAGAACCTTTCCTGTTTGTTCCGCATGTGTTCCACTTCCCACATTAAGGTGAATATGGGGTTCCGGCAGACCCAGATCATGAAAGAAGGCATCCGACATATTGAGATCGTAGTGCTGGCCGGTATGAATAATAAAAGGCGTAACCCAATTTTCTTTTACGAGCGCATGATAAAGAGGTGCAATTTTCATGAAGTTAGGCCGTGCAGCAGCAATGAGATGAATTTTTTTTGGAAATACCATTATAGATATCAGTCTTTCACTAGGTTGAGACCTTTGCACAACTCACTTGATTATTTATTTGCCTGATCAAGGTTACCTCGAAAATCCTTTGAGTTAATAAGTCCTTAAAATGAAAGCTTTGCATAATGTCGAAGTGAGACCTTTGCACAACACCTTTTATGTCATACCGGAGAATAACCTAAAGGTCACGAGCGCCGGTATCCAGGAAACCATTGATAATCCTGGATTCCCACCTGCGTGGGAATGACAAAATTACTTTTTTTATTTAGTTATGCAAAGGTCTCTTCTTGTCGCTTGCTTTTTGAAAGGCAATGCAGTGTTCTCACATTCGGGGTGAAGGTAAATTTATTTTTTTTGATCAAACTACTTTTTCAACAAATATTCGCTAAGCCTGCTTCCTGAAATGGCTTGGATTCCTTGATTTAAAGGATAATCGACGGGAGTGCGGCATGCAATATAACGGGCTTCGATATTCTCAATCCCGTAATTGCCCGCAAAAGCCTTCAAACCTTTTACATCGGATCCATCCAAAACTTCGGAAAATTTGCACTCAATTGCCGTTACCCGGCCATCACGTTCTATGACCAGGTCAACCTCATCACCGCCTGACGTCCGCCAAAACCACATAGGAACATTACGGCCCCGTGAAGCAAATATTTTTACGGTTTCCATGACAACAAAAGTTTCCCATAATGCCCCTGCCGCAGGATGACGTTCAACGGCCTGCCAGCTTTCAAAGCCCATTAGAAAAGCCGCTAATCCCGTATCGCACATATAGAGCTTCGGGGATTTTACGAGCCTCTTGGAAATATTCCGGAAATAAGGCTCCAGGAGAAAAATTTGTCCGGATGCCTGTAAAACCGAAATCCATTTTTTGGCTGTATTCGGCGCTATACCTACATCCCGGGCAAGATCCGAATAGGATAAAATCTGTCCCGTTCGGGATGCAACAGCCCGCAGAAAACGATCAAAATCGCGCAGGCTGCCCACATTCAAAATATTGCGAACGTCTCTTTCCAGGTAAGTTGTCAGATAGGCGGCATACCAGAAGTGGCGGTCCAGCTCCGGCCGGGCATGAAGTTCCGGAAATCCGCCTGCAAACAGAAAGTCTGTTTCATTAAAGGTTTTTTCACCGGCGTTAGAAAGCATTTCTTCTGCTGAAAGATTCAGCACGGTTAACATACCGCAACGGCCCGCCAAACTTTCCGACACACCCTCCATCAGTTGAAAAACCTGCGACCCAGTCAAGATAAGACGGCCCGGTTTTCGATCCTCATCAATTAACGCTTTCAAATATCTGAAAAGAGAGGGTGCATACTGAATCTCATCAATAATCAGGGGAAGACGATGCTCTCTAAAAAAAGATTCCGGATTTCTTTCGGCTTGCGCCGCAACAGCAGGAAAATCCAGGGAAACGTAATTCAAATCAGGAAAGGAATTTTGCACCAGGGCTGTTTTTCCCACTTGTCTGGCACCAGTAACCGCCACAGCAGGAAACTGTGAAAACAGAGACTTTAAAGAGCTGTCGTATTTTCTCGTAATCCACATGCTGATATATTGCAATTCAATTGCAAAAATGTCAATTATTTTTTATTTTAATTAAGTCTATGATATTATAATATATTTTATTAATTATATCGACGTTGCAAGAAACATTGCGCGCTATGCTAATAAAAGCTATTGGTTTTGGATGATAGAATCTGTATTTTGTGTTTTCCAGTAATCGCGAAATGTCAGTACGCGTTCTTTTTGCTCCGAAGAAAACAAGAACGGCTCAACATCTTTTGCCAGATAATCTAAGTCAAGTTCCTTCAGTCTTTCATTGAACATATTTAAGAATTGATCGCGCTCAATATTGATGCATTCATAAATATAGCCGAAATCCGGCTGAGCTAATCCCATTAAATAAGACACATCAAAAACATCCCGGCCTTTTTCGCGCTTTCGCTCTAAAACGGTCATCATCTTTTGCGCCAGCAAAACCGATGGGGGTGCAGCAAAAATTTGTCGATAAATTGAAAACCTGTTTAAAATGTGTAGTTGCGGTTCATACAACTTCTTTTTCGATTCCATATCAATACGAATAAGAATTTTTCTGGAAGCTTCCGGGCTGATGCCCGACTGAAAAAGAATATCCGGAAATTTGATATAGCAGTGATAAGCGCCCCGCTCCGCAAAACGATATTCAACCACAAAGCCTTTGTTCACCATGTCTTTGCAGGCGCATTCCAAGAGCTTTTCAAATTCACCAAAAGTCAGCCCAAAATTATCAAAATCCAGATCTTCGGAAAATCGGGTGCTTTGGTACAGGATACGAATTGCAGTGCCGCCAATGAAACTCAACGCCCCGGACGCTTTTTCTTTAAACATGGAATCCAAGAGCTCGTGTTGCAGATATTCCACCAGCGCGGCCTGAGGGTTCTGACGGAACAGATTCGCCGGGAAATATGCGGAAAGTTGATCTAGTGTAAGCATCGCGAAGCCCAAATATTCATTTTCTTCACATTGAACGCGGAAAGATACTTGCTGAATTTAGCCGCGTCGCATTTTTCCTTGATAGCATCGAGATTGAATCGGATGTTTTCAAAATCGGTATCGTTATTTATTTTAGCCAAATTCAAATATAGGTAATCGAGCAATGCTTTTTCCGGTTCCGCGATCAGGAAATGACCATGTTGAGTTTTAATTTCGGTATATCCCCAGAAGAGTTCCGGCTTGAGGTGACGATAAAGAAACGCTCCAAAGTCATTGACAAATTGCCTGTTAATCCTTGCTGTGACGCTGATATACGCATAAACCATTTCGGGAATAAAACCATACCAGGCTAAAGCGGTCTCCAGGCTCAGGTAGCTCGGTTCATATATAAAAGCCGCGATTTCTTCACCTTTAATATTTTCTTTTTCTTTTGCAAAAGCATACATCCCATTTCTTAGCCGTATCAATTTACCTTTTTTGAGCCAAAGGGTTATCTGATAATTGAAGAGTTTCTGCCCGTTCAGCAGAGGATTATTCAGTGAAAAATACGGCGCTTGGATAGTGGTTATTAAATCATCATATTTCATTTATTTATTATTAATAATAATATTATGAAATGCAAGCGGCATAGTTTTGAATATCTATAAGGATGAGACCTGGGGACCTTTGCACAACTAACCCAATTCTCCCATGTCTAGACCTGAATTTTCCCTTGAGTTAATCAGCCGAAAATAACAATATGATGTCAAACATGGATTTGTTCTCGCCACGGAAATGACAACGGCTTCCCATCATGACAGCCCTTATCTTCCTTTGTGTGTCTCGGGGAGTTGTCATACGAAAGAACACATCAAGAAGGTATTTGCGGATATAAGGATACTTTGGAAAACCGAACCGGGAATTTTTGTCCATGAACAACATCGAAGACGGCATCATGCGCAAGGGCAAGGCGACAGCAGGCACGGAACTTACGGAGTATGAAAAAGATCGTAACAAGGCGATTTCTAAATTACGGTACATTGTCGAACAGTATTTCGGGGTAAGCCATTTATATAACAGGGCCAACAGGGCCAGGTTTCCCAGGATGGTCAAAAACGCGCTTAATGCGCTCTTTCGGCAGACCTGCCAAGTGGAATGCAAAGCATATTCCACCGGAGTGACTTTTAACCTCTTCAGGGCTTCAAGGATACTGAAGGCGGCATAAACAAGGGAGGCGTGCGTCTGATGCATGCAAAACCAGAGATTCCGGGAGAATGTTCTGATATGGGGGTAAGATGGACTCGTCATAGGTTAAATTAACTGCCAGTGGCGGCAAATTTTATTTTCAACATCGGTTTTTTTCTGAAAAATTGTCCAAATTTCATTACCAGAAGTATTTTTGAGTTTTTCAAAGGTCTCGCTGTGTAGAACGTAAGGGTAGTAGATCAATTCTCGCACAATTTCACCGAGTGAATGACCGCAGCTCTTTTAAGAAATTCCTGGGGCTTTTTTGATCAACAACCTCCTGATCATTCCACCTTTAGCCGGTTTCGCAGCAGGTCACCAAAGGAGGTTTTGGCCACAATTGATTCTGAAGTTCTCGGGTAACGCAACACTAAACAATTAACCATTAACGAGGGCCTCGCCCTTGACGCACGCTCGGTAAAATCTGCTTTCCATACGATCGCCAATGGTAAGCGCAAAGAAGCACACTCCAACCAAGAAAGCCTAAAGACAATATTGATAACAACGACACGCCACTGAAATTTTCCTGCAATCCGGAATCGGATGAAAAAATTTAACCGTTGGCCCTTATTTCGACATAAAAGGGCTTGCTTTGACGTTCAACACAGGAACGTTAAGGCAGTGCTTTTTTGAAATATAATCCAATTTTGATTTAGATGGAATGTTTTGGATTTGTTGAGGTCCCCCCCTCAAGACAAAGCTCCGCTTTCTGGATTACAGGGAGGCCGATCCATTCTCCGTCAATAAGCGTTTCAACCTGAAAGTCATTAAAAAATCTTTGCAATATCGTCCGTCATCACTTCGTGCTTCAACTGGCGAATTTCTTCTTCCAACTTCTCGTATTCCGACATTTTCATCTTCAGGAAATGGTACGTGATTTTCGCTTTTTCTTCGATGCCGCGCGGCGTCAGACAGTATAGATAAGCGATTTTGTTGCTGGAGCTCTTAAAATTTTTCACTTTGACCAGCCCCTTTTTGATCAGGGCCTTGATGAGAAAATTGATTTTCCCCAAGCTCAAGCCCATGCGCGCGGCAAGCTCCCTTTGCGTAAGGCGCGGATTGGCTTCAATCGCTCGAAGCAACATCAAAATATCTTCATTCTCTTCTTGAAACTTCTTGCGGGAGACCGTGCCCATAAGCGTTCACACCTTGAACATGTTTATCAATAGTGAAACACAAAAGAGATGTCAAGAAAAAAGACGGATGAGAAAGGGTCAAAATGGATAAATCCCTTCGACGATCAAATTCCGGTTATCTGACATTTGAAATTCTCCCGCAAAACTGAACTTTCCGCGAAAAAAAGAAAGGGAAGATGGAATAAATCAGAAGCGAATCTTCGACAGAGGCAAATCGTCTCGGGTCAAGCGAAATGCTCTCGGTGAAAAATCGAGGTCCCGTGCCGCGTCCGAGTGATCAAACACCAAATCGGCGTTCAGCCGGTCGACCATCGATGTGTTCCAATGCCGGTAGCGGAGAAAGGCTTTCAATAGCATTTGCAACATATAGATGAAGCTTGGTGACATGGTCAGGAATCTTGGCCTCAAACCAAGCGATTCAAAAATTCTCGAAACCATTTCCCGATAGGTCAGCGTTTCCCCGCCGGATAGGTTATAAGCTCTGTTTGCAACTTTCGTCTTTTTCAAGGCGGCAAGACACGCCGTCGCGATATCGGAGGCATGCACGGGTTGTCGAAGACCGTTTGATGGGCCCGGAAGAGGAAAGAATCTAAAACGACAAATCAGCAAAGCCAGCTCGGAAATATTTTTATCCCGGCCAAATCCATAAATCAACGTCGGTCGCAAAATGACCCACTCGATTCCCTGCCGCTCCGCCCATTGTTGAAGTCGTTGTTCCCCATCAATCAATTTCAAAGCCGTCGCTTTTTCATCCTTGGATGCAGATGTTGTCTTCGTGAAACGGCTCGTGGAAGACAAAGCGACAACCCGCCTTGCGCCTTGTTCTTCCAGCATGGGGAAATAATCGGGCAATATCCAGAGGGGAGCGGCGCATAACCAACAGGGAATGTCCTCTGACTTCCGAGACACGTCTGTCCCGACACTTTTTCCCGGCGGGAAAAGCAACTTCCATTGAACATTCGGCATTTCGGATGGAGCTTGGGGTCTTCGCGAATACGCGCTGACACGCTCGAAATGTTCCGAAAACACAGCAAGCGCAGCGCGTCCCACGAGACTTGTCGCCCCGATGACGCCTACATGCCGAGAGTCCAAGCTCAAAGGGACCATCCTTTCTTGAAACGACGGGCGGCATATATGACCGCCAAACCAGCGAAACGAACCCAAACGGCGATCTGCACCAGCCACATCAAAAATCCGGGATATCGATACCGGAAAAACTTCCGATAAAAGACTTTCATGCTTTTGTGCTTGTGCCATTCGACACGCAAATAGGAGGTGGCGCCGCAGGTTCCCTGATAGTGAAGGCCGACGGCGTCCGGCACGAAAAATATTTGCCACCCTTTTTGCCGGAAACGCATACATAGGTCGAGATCTTCACAATGAAGGAAATACTTTTCATCCCAACGACCGACATGGTCAAGTGCCTTTCTTTTCAACAGCATGAACGCGCCGGAAACGGCCTCCACTTCAACGGGTTCTGAAGGCAGAGACTGTCTGTTTTGATTGAAATCGGCAAAGAGCCTAGGCCAGCGCTCGGCGAAACGATTTAACCCAAAGGCATAAACAAAACTGCGCCAGGGGGTCGGAATCATCCGGCGAGATCCTCTTTGCTCCGAGCCGTCCGGGTTCACTAAGCGTCCCCCGGCCATCCCGATTCTCTCATTTTTCTCAATCACCGCCATCATGCGGGGAAGGGCGGTTGAATGCAGCAGACAATCGGGATTCAAGAAAAGGATATAGGGCTGAATGGTCTTTTCCAACCCACTGTTACAGCCGGCCGCAAAACCTCGATTCCTAGAGAGACAGACGGTCCGGAGATGGGCCGTCATATGGAATTTCTCCACCAACCGCGCCAGACTGCCATCAGACGAGGCGTTATCTACAACAATCACCTCTTGAACCTGCCCAAGCACTCGCCCGACACAATCTGTCAGTAGGTCGCCTGCATTGTAATTGACGATGACGACGGAAACAGGAAGACGTTGAGACGGTTCAGAGGAAATCATGTTTTTTAATCCGGTTTTTTTAGTAAAAAGATTTTATGGCGGATCAAGTGATAGAGGGCCCGTATGAGAGTCCTGAGTTTCCAGAATTTGCTGGCTTTCATCTCTTCGATGATCGCCAACGCTTGATCCCGCTGTGCCGCTTTGGCCTGAAGATCCGCAAGCAGGGTGTGCCGAAAATGTTCCACCGGAACGCGCATGGCTCGGCATTGCCGATCAAACGCGCAAGACGCATACCTCATTTGCCAGTCCCTCTCCCGCCGCACGAAAGCCTCGTGCTTTTTCTTGGATTGACATAACACACCCAAACCATAGGAATGATGAAATTCAATGGTGAAATGCGCCTTTCTCAATTCTTCCCAGTATCGATAAACCCGATAATCAGGATCTTGGATAAAGGTGTCATGGATAAGTACAATACCTTCGGGTTTCATTTTCGGCAGCCAAGCTTCCACATCACCCTTCACCTCCTCCTCCGTTTGAACGCCATCAATGTTTAGAAGGTCAATCGAGGCATCCGGAAAACGGGTGGCCGCCACCTGAGAAATCGCTTGCGAGATTTCAATTTTCATTCCCCGATAATAACGATCCTTGCCTTCCTGAAGGTTCGCCAACACAGCACGTCTGGTCTCTACCGTCGCCCCATGCCCCGCCCCGGCATCGACGCAATGAAGAATCGCGTCAAAACGGCCGTCTTTCACGGCTTGGCAAAAGGCAAGAAAAGAGCTGCCGTTATCCGATCTGAGATCGACAATCACGGACGGCTTGAGATTTCGAACGAGATCATAGGCGAAATACTTGTGTCCGGCCCAAGGCGTGAACACATCGTCGATCATTTTTTCATATTCGAAAAGGCGATGATGAAAAACCCATCGATCGATAGATCCTCTTCGCCCCAGGATCCATTCGTCAAAATCCATCTCTTCAATAAAACCTTCCTTGAGCAAAACAGGGATGTCTTCCTGCTTCAAAAGCAGTTTGCGGTATTCGTCGTCAAGGCGCCCCGCCTCATACGCCGCATACCAACGCCTTTTATGGATCCCTTCCTTCGGCGAATGTTTTTTTGCATTTTGATAAGCTCTTCCTCCAAAAAGCGTTTTATCGAGAAATCTGGCTTTGCCGCGGATGGGATAATGATAGATCAACATTTGATCCGAGACGCCTTCTTTGTCGGATGAAATTTTATTGATCACTTCATGATTACCCTGCCCAACGAGAAACAAGCGTTTATCCGTCTTGAACATCACCTTCCGGGGATAGCGGAAATGAAAAAGATTTCGGTGTTTGGTTTCTTCCCAATAGTTGGATGGGGTGATGGGGTTCACAACCGCCCACCGACAGTCGTTTGGGAAGGACTCTTCGCCGTCTCGATCCACCAGAAGAACATTGACGACATCCACCTTGAGGACATCTTCCGGCCGATGCGACATTTCGTCTTTGAGATTGCCCGAACGAGGATGCCAAAATTCATCTGCGTCACAGTGGAAAATGAGATCCGCCCCATATCGATTTCTCGCGATCTCCGTCATACGATTATTCCACTCGGCTTGACGATGATCACAAGACGGTTCTTCAATCAGATGGAGCAGTCTTCTTTGCTCATACTCTCTTAAAACCGCGGTTGTGCCGTCCGTCGACCCGTTATCCGTGGCAATAATGAAATCCACGCCATGCTTCAGATGAAAATCGATATTATACTGAATGATGTCTTCTTCGTTGCGCGCCAGAAGCGTCATGATCAATTTGCAGGAGCGGGGAGGAGCGAAACGATATGCCGGTTTCATACTGTCCATTCTTTGATATTTTTTTCGGAACGTTGCCATGGATGCCCGAACGTTCTTTTTTCGACCAAGCAAAAGCGGCAAAATGGAATCGGTTGACACAAAAACTCGAAAATCTCTTGGGCATTCCGTGCCTGATGAATATTGATCGAATCTTGGCAGGTAACCGGTAGATTCAAATGAAAGTATTCGTTGAAGTGACGAATGTTGGGGACAGCCGTGCAGGTATAAAGCTTTCCC
>CAZPTW010000087.1:0-9351 GCA_964589235.1 uncultured Smithella sp.
CGGCATTGACAGGGACAATGCCGCAGACTTCCCCGATCGAGGCCGCCGGGCCGTGCCCTTCCACCATCAAGCCGATGATTTCGCTAACCTTGCCGTTGACCCGAATCGGATTGATCCTCCTTAAAATATTTTCATAACGGGTCAAGTCGATTGCCGGCATATTGGACATCACGGATCCGCTCCTGAAAACTACTTGGCGCCAATCAACGCCGATTTGATTTCCTTGATCTGGCTTTCCAAACGGGCATCCACTTCGCCAAACAACGTTTCGACCACGGCGCCGCCTCGTTTGACGGAAGGATCTTCCTCAAAAACGACATTCCGAATTCCATCGAAAGACTGCAGGAAATCTTTTTTGACCTCCATCATATAGCGAAAATCTTGCGTGTTGAGACGAATCTTCATCCCCTCGGTTTCCGCAATGTTTTTCAGCGCGTTTTTAAGAACCGAGAAAATGATGTCCTTTCGAGTGGCCACTTCCTGCTGAATGACTTTTTCGGCAATGGCGACAGCCAGCCTCACCATCTGTTCCTCCCCTTTTTCCAAAATGTTCTTTTTGATGGAAGGGATGGATTTGATCACTTGAGCCAGAGATTCCAACGCCGCCGCCACGTCCTTATGCTGCGATTTTTGTCCATCCGCAAACCCCTTGGCATAAGCCTCATCACTGATTGTTTTGATTTGTTTTTGTGTCAGCGCCGTTGTCGGCTCCGCAGGCGTTTGCGCGGTTTGCGCCTTTTCCGCACTCATGTTTTGTTTCAGTTTGCCGGTCGCTTCGTGCGGGAGGGGAACCTTCTTTACAGATCGGGAAAGCGGGATGGATTTGCCGCTGTCGACGATTTCGCCGGCTTTGATGATTTTTCGCTTATACGAATCCATCTTTCTCGTCTCCGCGCAAAATCACAATTCGGCCTTCCGATTCCAGTTTCTTCGTTGTTTCGACAATCTTGCGCTGGCTTGCCTCCACTTCAGACAAACGAATCGGAGGCATCAGCGATATTTCCTCTCGCAACATCTCCGCGCCACGCTTGGACATATTCTTGTAGATCTTTTCCCGCTGCGACTCATCCACCATTTTCATCGCCCTCGCCAGATCCTCGGCGCTGACTTCCTTCAAAAGTTCCTGAATCGACTTGTCATCGAGCTTCATGACGTCTTCAAAACTGAACATGAAGTTGCGGATTTGTGCCGCCAACTCCGGATCAGAATCTTCCAAAGCCGTCATAATGGCGTTTTCCGTAGACCGGTTCATGCGGTTCAAGATATCGGCAATCACCTGTGCCCCCCCCATTTGCATGTCGGATGAATTCCCGGTGATCAACTCCTTTTCCAATGTTTTGGCGACTTCTTCGATAAACTCCCGGGGAACGCTTTTGAGCGTCGCCATTCGTTTTGTGATTTCAAATTGAATGGCCGGCGAGAAATGTTCAAGCACCTGCGCGGCTTTTTCGGGTTTCAAATGAACCATGATCAACGCGATGGTCTGCGGATGTTCGGTCCGGGTGAACTCCGCCATCACCTTTGGATCAATCTCATTGAGTTTTTCAATGACAGGACTGTCGAAGACCCCGCTGTCAACCGCCCCCAAAACGTTTTCCGCCTCTTTTTCTCCCAGGGCCTTGATGACGAGGTTTTTGGACGCGCCTTCTTTGACGGTGATCATCCCCCCCAGTTCCTTGGCCATCGTGCAGAATTCTTTGGCCACCGACGTGACGGTCTCCGCGGGAATATTGTTCACACGGCTCATCTGCTTTCCCAAACGTCGAATCTCCGACGGTCTGAGATTTTTCATCACCTCGGCCGCCAGGTCCTCGTCGAGCGAAAGAAGCAAAATGGCCGCTTTTTCCTCACCAGTCATAGTTTCCCCATTTCGATCAACACGCTTCTCATCCAAGGAACTATTTGATCCAGTTCCTCAAAATATCGGCAAATTGCTTGGCGTCTGCCCTGGCCATTTGCTTGGCCAGCTCCGTTTCCGTCATCGGGCGTTCCGGTTGCGCGCGCATCCCTTCCGCAGCCTGGCGGGCATATTCCTCCGCCGCCATTTCCGCGCCAATCCGCGCCTCCGCCAAAGGACTGACGGGCGCGCCTTTCATAATGCTTTGCAGCATCGGCTTCAAAACGAACAAGACGATGAACGCCATCAACCCGAATATTCCGACATATTTGAGAATCGGCGATACCGTCTCCACGGTTTGCTTAAAGGTGACCGGCTCCGCCTCCTCGGCTTCCACTTTCCGGAAAGGCATGTTGGTGACAACCACCTGGTCCCCCCGTTGGGCGTTGAACCCGGCGGATTTACGAACCAGATCTTCCAAGGCCTCGATTTCCTTTTTGTCCAGTGGCTGGTAAACTTCCTCGTTTTTTTCGTTTTTCTTGTACTTTCCATCCACCAATACGGCGATGGACAGTTTCTTGGTCTCTCCCACAGGCATGACGGTCTTACTGACCACTTTGTTGATTTCATAGTTGATGATCTCATCAACTTTTTCTTTCTTCGGGTTGTCGGAAACGGCGCCCGCGGGACTGACGGCGTTTTCCTTTTCGGTATTCTTTTGCGTGCTTCTCACCACCTGCATTTCCGGGTTGTAAAGCTCTTCCGTCTTCTCCGTAATCCGAAAATCCAATTCCGCGCTGACCCGAACGACGGCTTTTCCCTGTCCAACAACGTTTTCCAACATGGATTGAATTTGAGCGGACAATTCTTTCTCAAGATTTCGCTGATAATCGATCTGCTGAGCCGTCAATTTGGAAAGTTTCGTGTCATTCTGTTTGGAAGACAGAATATTGCCCTTTGAATCAACCACCATCACGTCCGCCGGATTCATCCCTTCAATGGAACTCGAAACCAAATGGACAATTCCTTCAATTTGTGCGGGTTTCAAACTCTTGCCGGGCTTCAACCGCAATGTGACGGACGCCGTGGGTTTTTTTTGCTGATCGGTAAACAAAGAATCTTTGGGCAGCGCGATATGCACGCGACTCGATTGAATTTCGTCAAGCCCGTTAATCGTCCTGGATAATTCTCCTTGCAAGGCTCGTCGATAATTGAGTTGCTGTTCGAACTCGGTGGCCCCGAGTGTTTTTTGGTCAAATATTTCAAATCCGACACCGCCGCCTTGGGGCAAACCGGAGGCGGCCAATTCAAGTCTCAACTGCGTGACCTGATCCGCCGGAACGGATATCGCGTTACCGGCTGCCGACAATTTGTAAGAGACTTTCTTTTCATTGAGCTTTGTCACGATGTTGGAGGCATCCTCGGCGGATAAATTCGAGAACAGGATTTTGTAATCCACCTGCGCGGTAAAGTAAACCATCAGAGAAAGGCTCGCGATGGTAATCACCAGAACCATAATGATCGATATTTTTTTCGTCGAACTTAACGTTTCAAAGCCCGCAAGCAGTTTCTTGAGTGATTGCAGAATCGAATCCATAATTCCATCCAGTTGACTTTAGGTGTATTCTAAACTGACATCCGCATGATTTCTTGGTAGGCGTCAAGAATCTTGTTTCGCACCTGCATCATGACTTGGAAAGAAATCCCCGCTTTTTCCAGCGCAATCATGGCGTCATGAATCGATCCGGCATCCTCGAGCTGAACCTTTGCGATGGCTTTATCCGCGTCATTTTGCAGCTTATTGATATCCATGATCGCGTCTTTGAGGACCGATCCGAAGGACACCCCTTGTGGACTTTTATCGCCTTCGGCTTTTTTCGGTTCGATACCCGTCAAAGGCTTGAGCGCCTCAACGCTCGATCGAATCAACGCATCATCTGTCATCGTCAGACTCCTTGGATCTCTTATTTCCCGATATCCATGGCTTTGATCGCCATATTTTTCATCGCGTCAAACGCGGTCGCGTTTGCCTCATAAGCACGCGACGCCGTGATCAATTCCGTCATCTCAAGCATCAAGTTGACGTTCGGCAGCGTCACAAAACCGTCCTTATCCGCATCCGGATGAGCCGGATCGAATATTTTTTTGAATCCTTCTTTCTCATCCGTCACTTGCCCGACTTTCACGGCATTGACGGCATCCTTCAAATCTTGGTCGAAACCCTTTTCCAGAGGGTCCGAAGCGAACGATATGACTTTTCTTTTATACGGACCTCCTTCCGGCGTGCTGGTGGTGGTGACATTCGCGATATTACTGGAAATGACATCCATCTTCTTTCTTTGAGCCGAAAGACCGCTGCCTGTAATTTTAAATGTCGTAAAAAATTCCATCATCCGCCTCCATCACTTGGCATCGGACAAAACGTTGCGAATGCCCTTGAATTTTCTGGCCAGCAATTCCACCGTTAAGTTATACATTAAATGGTTTTCCGCTAGGTTGGTCATTTCCTTATCCAGATCAACCTTTTCCTCTGAAGTCACCTTTTTGAAGTCCTTTTTGGAAATTTCTTCCAAGGCATTGGGAAAATGTTTCTCGTTGGTTCTTTTCAACAGAATTCGCGCATCGATCGCCTTGGATAAATCTTCTTTGAAAACATAATCGGAGGGATGATAGCCCGGAGTATCTAAATTGGCGATATTAGAGGTGATAACTTTGTTACGCTCCGATCGGTAATCCATGAGCGTGCCGAGCATCCGAAATGTTTTCCCAAACAATGATTCCATATTCATTCCTTTGGAGTATTGTTTAGCAAATCGCGTACCAGCATCAATCCTCGTCGGAATGCGATTCATTGACGCCATACTCGTTTAGTTTGTTCCGCAGAGTGCGAACACTGATTCCCAATATTTTCGATGCTTTCGTCTTATTCCAGTTCACGCGATCGAGCGTTTCAAAGATCATGGTCTTTTCCATCTCATAAAGAGTGGTTTTCGGTGGTTCGTCAATTTCCTGACGCACCTTCCGCTCAGAATCATTTGTCGCCCCTGATGTTCCGGGCACGTTGTCCTTTCGATCCAAAAACAGATGGGTCGGGGTGATAAGATCGGATGAGCAAATCAGAACCGCCCGCTCCATGACGTTTTCCAATTCCCGAACATTGCCTGGCCATGGATAGTTCATGAGCATCCCTTTGGCTTCTTCAGAGAGCACGGGCTCTTTTTTTTCATTCAACTCGCTGTATTTCTTTATAAAATATTCGGCCAACAAAATGGTGTCTCCGTTTCTCTCGCGAAGAGGCGGAATCATGACAGGAATGACATTCAATCGGTAATACAGATCACTGCGAAATGTTTTTTGGAGAATACGGCTTTGTAAATCCGCATTCGTGGTGGCAATGATGCGTACATCGATAGGGATGGGCATTTTACCGCCCAATCGATCAACTTCCGATTCTTGAATGACGCGCAAAAGTTTAGCCTGAAGCTGAATATCCATTTCCGATATTTCATCTAAAAGCAGCGTTCCACCATCGGCCAATTCAAATTTGCCGACTTTCTTGACCGTGGCACCGGTAAAAGCCCCTTTTTCATAGCCGAACATCTCGCTTTCCAAAAGCTGCGCGGGAATAGCCGCACAATTGACCGCCACAAACGGCATTTTACGGCGGTTTGAATGGCGGTAAACATATCGGGCGAACAGTTCCTTTCCCGTTCCACTTTCTCCTTGAATCAGTATGCTTGATTTGCTTTTCGCCACACTCTTGAGCATGTCCAACAACTCGAGAATCTTTCTATCCCGGGTGATAATTTCTTTATGAGATGAAACGCCGCCGAAGATTTCCTCATCCTCTCCTTTTTCCTCTTTGGAAGCCATATTGGCGGCCAGCACGTTCTTCACGGCAAATTCGAGGTCGTCGAGAGAAAAGGGTTTCATAATAAATTCAGCGGCCCCCTCCTTCATGGCCTCCACCGCAGTATTGACCGTGCCATATGCGGTAATCAGGATGACCGGCGTTTGCGGCGATATTCTTTTGACGCCTCTTAAAACATCCATACCGCTCATTTTAGGCATCCTCATGTCTGTAACCACACCGGCGAATCTTCCGTTCTTGAACTTCGCCAATGCGTCCATGCCGTTTTCAGCCGTTTCGACTTCGTATCCGCAACTGCTCAACGATTCATATAGCGCCATGCGCATGGACGCGTCATCATCAACAATCAGCAGTCGCTCAGTATTTGACATCATTTCAACTCCCTTTTTCGTTTTCGTTTTCCGTCACGGCGGGAAAACTGACATTGACCATGATGCCGCCTTGCGGCGCATTTTCCACGGTTATGGCCCCATTGTGCTCGCTGACGATATTGTGAACGATTGCCAGCCCCAATCCCGATCCCCCTTCTTTCGTCGTGTAGAAGGGATCAAATATCCTGGATAAATTTTCCTTGGGCATGCCCGGTCCGGTATCCTGAAAGATCACCTCCGCAACTTTCCGCTCCGGATCGAGAATGCTCTTCGGCGTAAGCTTGGTGGTAATAAAGAGGCTCCCGCCGTCCGGCATCGCCTGCTGAGCGTTGAGAATGATATTCAAAAACACTTGTTTGATCATTTCCGCGTCAGCTGGAATAAAAATCTCGGATGAGAATCGTTTGACGATCATTTCGATCCCGGCTTGCTCCATGATCTGTTCGGAAAAGTCGATCACATCCGCCAAAACGGCATGCAGACGAACGATCTTGATTTGCGGGGTCTGTCTTCTTGTAAACAAAAGCAAATTGGAAATTTTATTATCGACATTTTTGACTGAGGAAATGATCTGCAAAACCCGCTCTCGATCTCTTTTGTCCGTGAGATTTTTCAAAAGAAGCGATGCAAACAACTCAATACTTCCCAACGGATTGCGCACTTCATGCGCGATATTGGCCGCCATTTCACCCATCGCCGCAAACTTTTCCGTTCGCTTGGCCATCTCCTCTAGTTTTTCGATTCTCGTGATATCCCGCAAGACAAAAACGTTGCCGATCACATCGCCCTCCGGCGATTTGAAGGGGGAGAAAAATATTTCCAATGTTCGACCGCCGATTTTCACCTTGTGCCCGGATTCCCCTCTGAAATACTCGGCCAAATCGATCCTCCTCCAGTCACCATCCGGCAGGGTGTCAAACAATACACGGATGGGCTTCGATACCACATCGTTTTGTCTGGTTTCGGTGAAGGTCTCGGCACAGGTATTCATGGTTTGAATGCGTCCTTCTAAATCGGTCACAATCACGCCATTGATCAGGCTCTCCAAGATGTTTTGCAGATAGTTTTTGGTCTGTTCTTTTTCTTCGACGGTTTTTAGAAGCTCGATATTCTTTTGTTCGAGTTCGCGATTGAGCATGGCGAAACGTTCTTCCAATCGCGCATAAGCCTTCTCCAACTCGGCCGTGGCCTTGGTAAAGTGTTCAAACGACTGCTGCAACGATGTCAAGTCCTGCATGTTCTCATCCCTATTTTTGAATCATGCCTCCGTATTTATCCCACCATTTGGAATCCCGTGCGTAAAAATCGACCACTTTGGACCAAAAACTTTCCGGCCCCGCCGTGGTTTTAATCTGCGCGAAAAGATCCTCCGCCTTCTCTTCTTTGCTCAATTTTAGATATGTGTGCCCAAGCATAAACTTAAGCCATAGTTTCATTTCCGGATTCGTCGTGTTTTCCAAAGCTTTGTTGTACATACTGACACCGAGCCCAAGATTGTCGCCTTTGACATATAGATCGCCGATTTCGTTGTAAGTCAGGCCTAAATTCTCTTTGTTGCGATTTTCTGAACTCAAGTACTTCACCGCGGAAAGATAGTTTTGTAAAGCCAGGCTGTTTTCTTTCTGCTCTTTGAGTGAATGGGCATAACGGGTGTATATTTTCGCTGGATTTTGAAGCTCTTGGCCTGATTTGATGACATCCCCATAATTGGCGACCGCTTGCGCGTATTGTTCTCTTTTATAGGCGATATCCGCCAGGTGTTTCCGAATGGCTGTCATCATGCCGCTTTTTTTGACCGCTGGCTTCCCCAGTAAAGATTGAAGAATTTTTTCGGCCTGGTCGTATTGGCCTTGGAGGATCAGCCCTTCCGCAATATCGACGGACACCTTGTCGATGATCTGTTCGTTTCGCGCGGAAGCCAAATACTTTTGAAGAACGGCCGTGTAATCCTCGATGAGGTTGAGCTCTTTGAGGCTCGTCGCAATTTTTTGGATCTGGGGATATTCTTCCGCAGATACCGGCAACGCGCCGAACGATCGAAAATAGACATACGCCACGGCAAGATAATCCTTCTTGGCAAAATATTCGTCAATGATGGCTGAGGCGGCGCTTTTCAAACCCCTCGCGGCTTCGTCGATTCTTTTACTGTCCGGAAAAAGACTGATAAACTCCAGATACACATCCGCGGCCTTTC
Source organism: uncultured Smithella sp. (assembly GCA_964589235.1). Lineage (GTDB taxonomy): Bacteria > Desulfobacterota > Syntrophia > Syntrophales > Smithellaceae > UBA8904. The sequence continues at coordinate 8,274 of CAZPTW010000087.1, forward strand.
GCTTCTGGTCTTTTTTGACCAGCGCGGCCGCTTTATGCAGCATGGCTTGTTGGGCCAGGTCATCCGCTGCATGCTTCATGATGATATCATCGTAGGTATCCATCGGATACCTGTAACGATCGATACCGTTCATCGCCCGAAACACTTTGAGTCCCGGCTTGTCGATTCCCAAATCCGCCATCCTGAGCATGCTTTCCGTCGCTTCTTTGGAATCGGGGTATTTTTCGATGATTCGGGAATAGACCGCCAACGCCGACGCCCACCGGCCGTTTTGTTCATAGGCTTGAGCCAGTAACCCTAAAACTTGCTTGATTTTCTCGTCTTTCGGGTAAATGTTGGCATAAAACGACAAAACCGAAATCGCTTCATCGTGTTGTCTCAAAGACATTTTGTGATGAACCAGATCAATCAAAATATCACGGGGAACGCCCATGAATGTGGACCATTTTTTCCTGGCGTCACGGAACCAAATCTCTGCATTGCCGCTTTGCTTATCCTTGTAATAGGAATGAGCGACCATGTAATAAGATTTTCTTGTGTTGGCTTTTCCTCGGAATTTCAGAAGGTACTGAAGAAGACTTTCCTGCGCTTGGGCATATTTGCCATCGATATAATAAAGCTCGCCGATTTTATAATGTGCCTCCGCAACCCATGGCGACCCCGGATATTTTCGTATCAAATTTTGATACTGCCGAATGGCGTCCGGATAATATTTCAAGGATTCATAAGTTTTTGCCAAACGATAATACGTCAAAGCGTTTTCCGGACGTGGATCGGGGAAACTCTCCAGGGTATTTTTATAAAACTCGGAGGCCATTAAAAGTTCTTCTCGACGCCCCGCCTTTCCCAAGGCGTAATGAGCGTCCGCCATGTGACGAAGGGCCCTTTGCCCCCACTCTTTGGGCGTGTCGTCGCGACTGATATATTCCTTGAATGTGATCAAGGCCTGTTCGTATTTTCGGCGTTTGAGTTCGTCGATGGCTTTGTTATATAAAGGGGAATCCGAAACCGGCTCGACAAAATCCGTAATATCCGGTTCCGTGAATTCTTCTTCTTTTTCTTTTTCTGGATCCTCCAT
>CAZPTW010000088.1:0-9318 GCA_964589235.1 uncultured Smithella sp.
TGACGGGTTGCAAGCGTACCGATCCGGTGGTGGTCGATAATTTCAAGGATCCGGTAATGTTCAAGTCCTTCGATTGCTTGTGACGGTTCATTGTGATCGACCATGATAATATCGATGTTTGGTTCACGGTAAATATCATTCTCTGAGATCACACCGACAACTCTATCGTCATCATCTACGACGGGGAGACCTTTGCCAGGGGCTTGAGACAGAAGGGGCGCCGCCTTGCGGATCGAATCCTTCAGGTGGACCGGTCGGACGCCGTTATTGGACATGCTGGTTACCGGCATGGAATAGATCATCAGCAAAGAGGTGGATGCGGTGTCATAGGGACTGATGAGTACGGATACACCGTTTTTTTGGGCCAATTCCAATAGATCTCTGTCCAGAGTATACCCATTCGTGATAATGAGCGCGCGGACACCGCTTTCGATGGCGTGGCGCTGGATGTCCACGCGGTTGGAGGTCATTACAATGGTATTTCCGGGGACATGTTCGCCCAAATGGGCTTTGAAGGTATCAAATTCCGCGGCGGCGATAATAATCGGACTTTTCCTGAGTTCATCGGGCTTGACGACCACCAAATCCTGCGCATGAAGGACGGACGATAAAAGATCCAGGCTGGTTGCGATGACGGTCTTTTGCTGGGGATTGATCATTTTGAAAATTTTTCGCGCGAACGAACTATAATGCAAAAGCGAATGATAACGGCCGTTTTTATCGACGACCGGAAGGCCTCGCATTTCAACTTTACCCAGAATATCCATGGCTTCCCAAAGGGAAGTCTCCTGATGAATGGTTCGGATGTTTGGTTTGTAGTAGTAAGCGACTTTCGGAACGAGATCGGGAAGGAATTCCGGCAGCGGTACCTGGAAGCGTTTGAAAATGTACTCTGTTTGAGGCGTCGGCTTTCCCGCCCGAGCGGCCACACAGTGCGCGATCCCCTGAGCCTGTTTGAGGGCGGCGTATGCCGCTGCGGAAACGACTGAATCGGTGTCCGGGTTTTTATGTCCGATCACATAAATTTTGCGTGAGGTGTCTGAAGTTTGCATCTTCCTTCTCAGTCAATGTATTTTTTAGGTGTTCCGCGAGATATCTCTTTGACGGCATCTAAAATTTCAGTCAATACGACGCCGGTTTTTCCCTGAATAAAAATATCGGAAATGCCTTCCTGCGTCAGAGGCGTCGGATGGGCATTGATTTCAATGATCACGGTTTTGATTCGATCAACTTTTTGCTTGGCGATCCGCGGCAGCATCGCGAAGGGATAAACCGTCGCGGATGTCCCGCAGATCAGCATCAGGTCACATCTCGCGACCTCTTCGCGGCTTTCCCGGGCGATATCCTCCGGAATGGGTTCATTGAAATGCACCACGTCCGATTTTAATATGCCTTGGCATTTGCGGCAAATCGGCGGCAATCGATCCTCGACCAACAGCCTTTCCAAGTCGTATTCGACGGACTGGAAGCGCGTATTGCAAGAAAAGCACCGCAAAAGGGATAGATTACCGTGATAGTCCAAAACGCGGCGGCTTTTCGCTTTCTGGTGCAAGTTGTCGATGTTTTGTGTGATGACGCATTTGAGCATACCCATGTTTTCCAATTCAGCCAGCGCGAAGTGGCCGGGATTCGGGGTGGCCTTGAGCCACTGGCCCCATGGTGAAACGCCGGTCAAGCGTTCACTCCAGTAGGCCTTGGGGTTTTTCTGAAATTTGAAATAGCTTTGATAGGCTTGTTTTTCGGCTTCCGGGTTTTTCGTCCAAAGACCGTCTGGGCCCCGAAAATCGGGAATTCCGGATTCCGTCGACATGCCGGCTCCCGTCAAGGCGATGGCATACTCGCTTTTCATGATCCATTCGGCTGTCTTTATCATGACATCATTCATGGCGTCTCGTTCACCCTGTTTATCGGCTTTTCCTGATCGACACTTTTTACAAGTTTCGTGGGTCGTCTTTCTGCTTGGTTGAGGTCTCGAATCGCTTGGCCATAATCGGCTGGGTAGATAAAAACAATGCCGCGATTGAAATAGGCTTTGGCCGTGCCTTCATAGTCGCCCAATATGGTCAGTGAGAGTCCTTCTTCAAAGGACTCGGATGCTTGCAGCTGATGAACCGCAACCTGATAGGCTCTGCGTTTTTCGTCGTCTTGCGTCAAATCGCTTTTTACATTGGCCAATGCTGCTTTCCGTCGCGCGACTTCCTGGAGTGCCTCGGCCAGCTTGGAATCCTTTCGAACCTCGGCGATGGAAGCGGCCACATCTTCCGAATTCGCAAGAAGTCGGGCTTTGAGCCAGTAATTTCGTCCGTTCCATTTTTCGTCAATCAATTTGGTTTGGACGAGGCCTGTGGATGGCAAAATCTTGAACGACGGCGGTCGATTCCACATAAGTGCCCAGCTCTTCCAGAATTTCTCGCTTGACCTGCTCGAGCGCTATAGCCCGGCAGGACGCTTTGCTGTCGAGTTCGCTCGCTTGATAAGCATACTCTTTGACGAAAATCCGCATTCCGGCCAGAACCGTCAAAGTTGCGCCATGAGGAAAGAGCAGATACCAAGCCCCAGAACCAATCGATTCATGAAACATGCCTCCGGCGGATCGGATTCTTGTGAATGGAGAAAGGCGGTGTGTCATGAGCCCGACCCGCTCCTTCGTTATTGACCCTTATTTGAAGGATTGACAATAATCGCCGTCGATCCAGTATCCGTTCGGACAGTGCCTGGTGGTTTTAGGGATCACCCTGGTGGTCGCCTTATAAGGGCGGTAACAGTACTGGCCGGACACGGAAAAACCAATTGGACAGCGACTTCCTCGTTTGGGGACCGTGTATCTGGCCCCTGCCAGCGGGAAACACGTATCACCAGACGCCGCATATTGAGTGGGGCACTCCTGTCCAATTCGGGGAATGGTTTCCTGACCGTAAGCGGCCGTTGATAAACCAACCGCCAGGCAGGCCAGGAAAACCGCACGATGTATAATCATTTATCTCCCCTTGAAATTGGCGGGACGTTTCTCCAGAAAAGACATGACGGCTTCCTTCAAATCTTCCGACATCAAAAGCGTTGCGTTTTTCTGGATAGCCATGGCCATTCCTTCGTAGACGTTGACGTAACGGCTGAAATTCAGCACTTCCTTAGAGTATTTGATGCCAAGCGGCGCATTCGCGGCGATTTGTGCGGCGAGTTTTTGCGCTGCCGCCATCACACTTGTTTGATCGGCATAGACATGATTGATTAATCCCATTTTTTCAGCGTCACGGGCGGAATAATTGGCGGCGGTAAAGGCCATTTCGCGGGCAAACCCCTGTCCGACGATCATCGGCAGTCGCTGGAGAACGCCCATATCGGCCACCAAACCGATGGCCGCCTCTTTAAGACAAAAGATCGAGTCTTCGGTACAAAGGCGGATGTCACATGCGGAAATCAAATCGAGACCGCCACCGATACATTTTCCATGAACCGCGGCAATGACGGGTTTGGGACATTCTTCAATGGAGTTGCAGCAGTCAAACAAAGGCTGAGAGTTGCGAATCATATCGATGACACCTTTGACGGTTCCACCTGCGCCGGCGGCCGCTTCTTTCAAATCCAGGCCTGCGCAAAAAATGCGCGCCTTGCTGCAAAAAATAATAGCTCGGACATCGTCATTTGCGGCCAGTTCACGAAATGCATCCGCAATTTCCTTGGCGAATTCCAAGCTCAGAGCATTGAGCGCATCGATGCGGGCCATCGCCACCGTTGCCACATCATTTTCAATTTTCAGATTGACGTGTTTGTATGCCATCTTTAATGTTCCTCCTTTGGTTTTGATCCATTCATCGCGGGTTACGATACGCCAATTGCGTTGATTTGTCCACGAGGCATTATTTAGACCGGTTCAGATAACTTTCGAGTCGGTTGAGGCCTTCTTTAATGTTTTCCAAAGATGTGGCATAAGAAAATCTCAAAAATCCTTCCCCTCCATCCCCGAAGTCGATGCCCGGCGTGACACCGACTTTGGCTTCTTCCATGATTCGAAAAGCCTCTTGATACGAGTTTTTGAAAAATTTTCGACCGTCTGCAAAAACATAAAAAGCACCGGTGGGTTCCACATGCACAGTAAAACCCATTTCACTCAAGCGCGTCAAAATGTAACGGCGACGCTCATCATAGACGGAAATCATGGCTTCGACATCGGTTTTCGCTTGGTTTAGAGCCGCAATACCCGCCCATTGGACAAAGCCATTGGCCGAAATCATGAAATTTTGGTGGATACGTTGCATGACCGCGCTGAATTCTTTTGGAAAAATCAGATACCCCAAACGCCAGCCGGTCATAGCGAAAAGTTTGGAAAATCCGTTAATCACGAAGGCCTTGTCTGTAAATTCCAAAATGGAATGTGCTTTCCCTTTATAAACAAGTCCATGGTAGATTTCGTCCGAGATTATATAAGAAGATTCAAATGTTGCAATGTCCTGCAATTGCTCGCGGGTCATGACGATGCCGGTTGGATTACAAGGGGAGTTGATCAAAATCGCTTTGGTTCGCTTCGTGACGGCTTTGGCGATGTCCCGTTGGCGATATTGAAAGCCTTCTTCAGGGTATGTTCGGATGTCCTTAAGTTTTCCTCCCGCGGCCAAAATGAAATTTTGATAGCAAGGATAACGGGGATTGGAAATGATCACCTCGTCTTCGGGATCCAAAATGGCCAACATGGCAAACAGCAAGACCGGAGAGGTCCCCGTTGAGATCAGCACCTGGTCGGGTGAAATGGAAACGGCATACTCTCTTCGGTAGAAATCGCAGATCGCTTGGCGCAATTCCAAAAGCCCCAGAGCGTGTGTATAGCGGGTCTTATGACTTCGAAGGGCTTCAATTGCCGCGTCGGAAATCACCTTGGGTGTCGGAAAATCCGGTTCGCCGACTTCCATGTGAATGATATGTTCCCCTTTTCGCTCAAGTTCTTCCGCTTTCGCCATGACGTCCATGACGATAAAGGAAGTGAACTCAGACGCCCGTTTTGATACCATGTTTACCTCTTTGGTCCGTTTTCGTCCTTATAGGCATTAAAGAGCACGATGTCCTCCTAAAACCCTGGAAAGATGAAAGATCATTCATTCTTCTAAGGGGATTGGTTGAATTTTTCAATATTTTTGTTAAATGAATAGTATATTTTTTTATAATATATCATTTTTTTTGAAATATATTTTGCTTGATTCGCGATACTATTTTGATTTATAGTAAAAACAATCCATGGAGGTTTTGTGCGACTCCATGGAAGCAACTGCAAGGAATGGATAGATAATGTCAATCCGTTCATTTTCAAATGGAGTTCTCCATGAGTTATACAATTTCGGAATTATGTAACGGTTGTGGCGCTTGTCTGAAAATATGTCCGGTTTCCGCCATTTCCGGGGAAAAGAAGCAACGACATGTGATCAGGGATGAATTATGCATATCATGCGGCGCCTGTGGGAGAATTTGCGCTTGTTGCGCTGTTTTGGACGATGAGGGACGTCCCGTGTCCAGAATGAAGAAATCGGAATGGCCCAGGCCGGTGATCGACATCAAGCTTTGCGCCGCGTGTGAAAACTGTGTGGCTGTCTGTCCAACACACGCCTTGACAATGAAAGACGAATCGCTTCCGCTTGATCAAAATTACGCAGTGCTGGCCCGTCCGAATCAATGCGTTTCCTGCGGATGGTGCAAGACCAATTGTCTTTTCGACGCGATTACCATGGGAGGCGTGACATGAAAGAAATTCTCGGGACAAGCAATAAGTATCTGGATATTGACCTGACAGATCAAAGTTGGAGGATCTACGAGGCCACACAGGAGGATTTGAAAAACTTCCTCGGCGGAAAAGGTATGGGAATGAAGATCTACTATGATCGCCTGAAAAGTCGACTGGATCAGGTGAACCCTCTGGGCCCGGAAAATCTTCTCATCTTCGCCAATGGTGTTCTCCTTACGACCGGTGCACCTTGCTCGGCTCGTTTTGAAGTCATCACCAAGTCCCCGCTGACAGGTTACATGGTTGCCTCTTCGTGCGGCGGGCCTTTTGGGGAAGCATGTAAAACCGCGGGCTGGGACGGCGTCATTATTTCAGGAAAAGCTCCATATCCAATGCTTGTCCGGCTCAGTGATCACGAGGTTGTCTTTGAAGATGCAAGCGACCTTTGGGGATTGGGGATTCATGAGACCAATGAGAGACTCCATCTGACGCCGAGGGAAGGGGCTGCCGTCATCGGTCCGGCAGGAGAAAACGGGGTTCTTTATGCCAATATCTGCTCGGGCCATCGCTTTGCGGGCCGAGGGGGGGTCGGCGCCGTGATGGGCTCCAAAAATCTCAAAGCCCTCGTGGCAAGGGGGAAGGTATACCGCTCCGTTCCGGTTGACCCAAAAAAGTTCGAAAAGGCCGTGGCCAAGGCCAAAGCACACATCCAACGAAGCCACTTTACAAAGCGCCTTAAAGCCTATGGCACAAACATGAATACGAGAAAAGGGATCGATGCGGGTTTTTCGCCGGTTCGAAATTTTAAAGATCGCTTCAGCCCCAGAACCGAGGAGGTTACAGGGGAAGTGATGGCCGAAAAATACAAAATTCGTCATGCCACCTGTCGTTACTGTTCGGTGTTGTGCGGCCACAAGGGCGTCTATCCAGACGGCAAAATGCGTCAAATTCCAGAATACGAAACCGTCGGCATGTTCTCCAGCAATATCGAAAATTATGATACAGACAAACTTGCCGTTTGGAACGATATCATGAATGATTTGGGTCTAGATACGATTTCGGCGGGCGGGACCATCGCTTGGGCCATGGAAGCGGGTGAAAAAGGGTTGCGCAAGACGGAACTTTCTTTCGAAAATCATGACAACATCTCCCGCGTTCTGGAAGATATCGCCTATCGTCGTGGGGAAGGCGCGGAGCTAGCGCTTGGATCAAAGCGATTGAGCGAAAAATATGGCGGTAAAGAATTCGCCATCCATACAAAGGGACTGGAACTGGCGGCCTATGATCCGAGAGGTTGCTGGGGGCATGGCCTTTCCTATGCGGTTCATAATAAAGGGGGATGTCATCTAGGTTCCTATCTGGTTAGTTTTGAAATCATTGCCGGCTATATTCCCCCTTTGACATCGCTCGGCAAAGCGTCATGGGTGGTCTTCTGCGAGGATATTTTTTGCGCGATCAATTCGCTTCAAAGTTGTCTCTTTACGGCCTACGGCATCATGTCGGAGCCTGTTATTCCCAAATATGTGCCTCTGCCTCTGATGCACCTATCCACGATTTTATTTCCGAAACTGTCTCAGTCGCTCATGGATTGGAGCGTATATGCCGATTTTTTTTCGTCCATCACCGGGATTCCCATGACCAAGTGGCAGTTTAAAAAAGCCGGTGAAAGGATCAATAAGCTGGAGCGTTTCATGAACGTGAAAATGGGTCAAAAACCTTGGGAAGATACGCTGCCTGAGCGATTTACCACGGAAGCGGTGACCAAGTATCCGGTTCACTCCGTGGTACCGATTGAAAAAATGGTTCGCCGGTATTACCGCATTCGGAAATACGATCCGCAAACGGCCGGGCCGTCCAAAGAAGACTTAAGGAGATTGGGTGTTTTGGTCGAATAAGGCCAAACTCGGTCAAACGCGAAAAGCCAAACGGCAGGATGAGCGAAAGAGGACCCTTCGCCGTGCTGGATTTAATATGTTGCCGAATCACATTATGGTAAAACGGCTTCGATGAAAAAGGGGCCCGGTCGGTGGATCGCGTCTTGAAAAACGTCGGCAAATTCCTCGGTTGTATGGACCCTCTCAGCGGGCACACCCATTCCTCGGCTCAACCCGACCCAGTCGAGATTGGGGTCATCCAATGTCATCAGAGATTTAGCCCGATCGCTCAACGACGTGTAACCAGCCCGCATGCATTCCAGTTCGACGGTGAAGTATCGGCGGTTGAAGCAGAGAACCGTCACGACATGGGCCCTTTCCCTGGCTTGTGACCAGAGGGTTTGGAGCGTGTACATGGCGCTTCCGTCGGCTTGCAAGTTGATGACGACCCGGTCAGGTGCCGCAAGGGCGGCGCCGAGCGCCACCGGCATGCCCATGCCGATCGCTCCGCCGGTGAGGGTCAGGTGGGTATAAGGCTTTAAAAAAGGCGAGTAGTGATAATAAAAAGCTCCGGTGGAAATGCCTTCTTCCACTAAGATGCAGGCTTCCGGCTGAAGGGCGGCGACGGCTGCGCAAAGACGCTGCGCATTGAGGGTGCCTTTGGGCAATTCCGGAATGACGCTTTTCGCTGTCACCCGTTGAAGCTCATTCGTGCCGACATCACGGCCCAGAACGAAAGACAAGGCCTCCAACACTTCGGCGCCGTCTTGCCTCGCGGTGTCCAATCGGATACGAGCGGCCTTATGAGGCAACAAAGCGGCATCGCCCTCGGCATAACCGAAAAAAGCTGAAGGCTCGTTTGTCCCAACCATGACGAAAGCGTCATAATGCCGAAGCGTTCGTTTTGCGTCCTCTGGAAAATAAGGGATTCTCGCAATGAGCGGCCGCCCGGCTCCAGCCTCGTAACAGGCGGGAAACGTCACCATGAAAAGGTCGCATCCCGTTTTGGCCTTGATTTGCGCCGCCGCGTCCATCCCCCGTTTGGAAAGGGCACGTCCTCCGAGAATCAAGGCGGGTTTTTTGGCTTCTTCGATGAGGGAGACGGCATAGGGGAGCATCTGCTCATCGACGGGATCGAAGGCGAAGTTTGCGGACGCCATATCTTCATGATTTATCTTCGCACGCAGCAAGTCGGCGGAAACGATCAACGTGGCGATTTGACCGTAGCGAGACGCGGCGATGGCCTGCGCGGTGTCGCCGGACAAATCGCCGGATGTCACACTTTCTTTTTGCCAGCCGGAGACGGTCCCCGACAGAGACGCGATGTCCATATTGAGCGGCGGATCATAAGGCTTGACCCAGGTTGCATGATCGCCAATCACGTTGAAAATCGGTGTTCGGGCGCGACGGGCGTTATGGAGATTGGCAATACCATTGGCAAATCCCGGTCCGAGATGCAAAACGGTCATGGCGGGTGCTTGTTTGATTCGTCCGTAACCGTCTGCGGCTCCGGTGCAGACGCCTTCAAAAAGACCAAGCACCGGGCGTATGTTTTTGACCCGATCGAATGCCGCGACCAGTTCCAACTCCGTTGTCCCGGGGTTGATAAAGCAAATATCAACTCCCGCCTTGGCGGCTGTATTAAGAATCATTTCCGCTCCGGTCATCGCCGACTCCTTTCGATGTCCTTTAGTTTGTCATGGTTCGCTGATCTGCCTATATCAATATTGAGAGATA
>CAZPTW010000089.1:0-9295 GCA_964589235.1 uncultured Smithella sp.
TTACCAAGGGGATAAGAGCAATATGCGTGTAATAGCCCCCCATGGGGGTTTTCATAAAAGCCCGTATCGGTGCGACGGCCGCCAGAAAGGCGATCGCCGCGGAAAGCAAAAACAAGACGTTTCGTTTGGTGTAGAGATCTTGAAGGCTTGATTTCATCTGTTGTAAGTCAATTTTCACATCCCTCTCCCCGGCCGAGCCTGAATATGTTGCGCGTGAAATGTTAACGGTCTCATCATCGTAACGGCTTTCGGAACCGCTCTGTTTTGGTTGTCTCTCGGCCAAAGCCGAAAAGCAGTTCAAAAACTTTCAGAGACCGGCTTTTGACGGCATGACGGATTTCGGTTCAATAATGAGAAGACCGTTGATATCCATTTTTTTTTGTAGCATATTTCACCTGTTGTGACAATTCTAGAGATCAAGGATATTTTATGGCAAATCCATCAGACGGCCGCGGATACGATTGGAAAGATCGTACCAACGCTGCAGGCTGTTTTCCAGCCGAAAATAGTGAAGAATGTAGGCGAGCGTCAGAAAAAGCAGCAGGAGGGTAAGTAGAAAAGAAGGAACGGAAAAATTCATCATGCAAAATCCAAAGGTCAAAAGAAAAAACAGACAGACAAACATCATGGTGACCAGATGAGCCAGCCTTTCATGCTGCATCCAAAGGATTTGCTTGTCGTGATATTCGAGAAGCTCCGTAAGCATTGCCCGTGTCTGGACGGTATCCAGGAAAGACAAAACATATCGTTCGTGACGTTTGATATAAACAATCATTTCATTCCTTTCTGCTTGAAAAAAGCGTCTGTTCTCCGGGCGGGGTCCTGTTTGTAAAAATCTTTCAAGATTCTGTAGAGATCCGGGACCGCTTTGGCCATTTGGACCGGTTGATCAAAAAAATGTTCTGTGGCGACGGCAAAAAATTCAGTTTCATCCGTCGCGCCGTATTCATCCAGGAATGTCCTTTTGCCTTTTGCAACATCCTTGAGCAGCTTCGAATATTCACGGGAAAAGGTTTTGGCCCAGTCTTGATACTTGATCTTGTTGGACAAAGGAGGGGTCCCATCGGCGATGCCGTCTTGCATGTCGAGTTTGTGGGCGAATTCGTGATAGACGACATTGTACCCCGAGCCCGCTTCCTCAATGCTCTGCAAGACGGCGTCCCACACGAGGATGAGCGGCCCTTGTTCAAAAGCTTGGCCGGTTATAGGGCCGATGGGTTCCAGGGGGCTTGTGACCGTTTCAAAAAAACCGATGGGACGCTCCGGTAAAACCACATCCTCGGGATAGACGAGAATGGTTTCAACGTTTCCATAAAAATCATGGGAGATGTTGAGGATCAAAAGGCAGGCCATGGCGGCGATGGTGACTTGCATTTCATCGGTTAGATCGATTCCGCCGCAGCCGACCCATTCTTTTTCAGCGATGAAGACTTTGATCAAATCCCGAAGACGAGACTGTTCCTCGGGTGTCAGAAGGGAAAAGTAAGCGACGTTGCGTCGGACGATCGCTTCCCACGTGGACGGAAAAGGCGATTGAATGATTTTTTGACGGCGGTGTTTTGTAAACCAGCCCAGCATGAGGTGTCCTTCAAATCTAGAATTTCCAAGTTGCCTGTCAATGTACCATAAAAAAACGGATATGTAAAAACGGCAATGTTTCTGCTGAAGTCGGCAGAGAGGAGGTTCGTTCTGGGGCAAAAAGAAGGGTATCCATCCCATTTTGGGCGTTTGGGTGACCGACAATATCGGCCACAGGGAATGGAGGTGAGACGATAGTGGCAGGCGTCTCGATCATCGGCTGAATCGCGGGAGGGACGGTTCGATTGTCGGTTCGGTGTTGCACGCCTCCTGCGAAGCTGGGGTCGGTTTTGAGGGGGTGATGTACTTCGGCAGTCCTTTCATGTCACTCAAAACTTGCGTGGGTGAGGGGGGCGGGGAGAGGATTCGGATGTGCGCAGAACCGATTATTTGAATGACGTGAGCATGGGATTGGCCTATGGGCAGGCGCCGATGCGCATGTGAATTGCTTCCCGGGTGAGTGGAATGTGGCCGTCCCGATGGATTCCCTCCTGTGGGGGGAAATGGCGATGGACGGACGTTTTCTTTTTCGCCCCGAGAATTCTTCCGATTGTGTCTTTGGATTGGAAGTGGACATCGATTTTGATCCTAGGAAAAATGAACTGGATCCTTTCGGGGTTCAAGGCATTCCTGACGGATTTAAAAATGATATCATGGGTGACGTGATCGTTTCTCCTTGAATCTTCAGAAGCGAAGGCTGATGATGGGCCAACCCATTCCACATCTAAAACATTGATAAGAGCCATCTGATTTGCTATCTGAGATCCATGAAAACAGCGTTTCATATGCGTGATGTGATTTTAGTGGTCGTGGTGATTTCATCGATGACGGTTGCCGTCATTCGTCCCGACATCGGAGCACGATTTCAAATTTTCCCTTTTTACAGTCTCATGATCAATTTTTTTTTGAGTTACCTGTCCATCGATCTGGCCGATGTCTGGAAGGCGCTCAAAGGACACAGCCGCCAAATTTTCATCTTCACGGCGATGAAGCTGGTGATTCTGCCGATCATGGTTTATGGCGCGTTTTACGCCATTGCGCCAGAGTATGCTTTGGCGGCCATGCTTTTAACCGGTGTTTCCTCGGGGGTCGTATCGCCCCTGATTTCCAATATGGTGAAAGGCAACTCGTCTTTGGTGTTGGTGGTCGTGGTGATCACATCGCTGCTTGCGCCCTTCACGTTACCTGCGCTGATCAAAGTGATTGTGGCGCGGGAAGCGGCCATTTCATTTTGGGCGATGCTCAAAATGTTGGCCACCGTCATTTTTGTCCCGATTGTCGCTGTTGAATTGCTCCGTTACCTTTTCCCTAAAGCGATTCAGCCGATTTTAAAGATTCAGTTTCCTTTATCCTTGTTGATGTTTGCGTTGATCAATCTCGGGGTTTTTTACCGCTATGCGCCTTTTTTCCAGAAAGAACCTCTGGTGATTATTCTGGCGACCGTGGTGGTTTTCATTTTGGCAGCCGTCTATTGTTTGACCGGCATCTTTTTTTTCCGACAGGGGCCGCTGGAAAACCAACTGGCGGGCGCGGTTCTATTGGGCAATATCAACAATGTGCTGGTGATCGTTTTTTCATCGCATTTTTTCGGCCCCGTCGAACCGCTGGTGGCGGCTATGTACACCGTTCCTTTCTTCGTTCTGATCATTCCGCTCAGATACTATAGAAGCTGGATGATGAGAACGAGAGGGTAGGGAATCAAGGGGTGGCTGCTTTTTTCCCTAAGGCGAAGGCTTCTTTTAAGACCTTGTCGTTGGCGGCGATATCGCCCTTTTCGGTGGCGGAGGCCATCACAGCGCCGATCCAGTTCATCTTGGTCATATCCGTCGTGTTTTTGAAGCTCAAAACAATGGGATCGCCCGTGTGAATGTTCGTGTCTCCACAGACGGTAATGAGCGCGATGCGCTTGCCTCTCATCTTCGGATAGTAGACTTTTTGCCATTTCCATTCCGCATCGAAGAAAACGCACCAGCGGTCCAGGTAAGCTTTCATTTGCGCCGTCATCGTCCAGAAATAAACCGGGCTTGCGTGGATGACGGCATAGGCGTCGAGGATTTTTTTCTGAATGTCCGCCATGTCGTCCTTAATGGCGCATACGCCCAGTTTGTTGCATTTCTTGCAATCTTTACAGCCGGCGATGTTCTTACGGTCCAGGATGATTTTTTCCACATCCGCTCCGGCGTCCTTGGCTCCGGCGAGCGCCTGACTCAAGAGGATGTCGCTGTTTCCGCCGATGCGCGGACTTCCGAGAATGCCGATAACCTTCATGGCTTGCCTCCTGATGAAATTTTGATCATCCTATCATGAAACGAAGGTGATGAATAGCCCGGATCGTCAGATCAAACTTTTGGGGCGTAACGAACTCGGGGAAGGCTGGGGTTTTGAAAAATCGAGGATTATTTTGGATCGCTATGATAAAATTTCGAGCAATCAAAGATCGACTTTCGATGCCATGGACGAGGGGAAGAACATGTATCGGCCGTATCATGAGTTCAAATATCGTCACGCAGACGGCGATGAATTCACCGTGATCGCTCACCGGGGAGCCTCCGCTTATTATCCGGAAAATACGCTTGCCGCTTTTCAAGGAGCCATCGATCTGCAAGCGGATATGATCGAACTCGATGTGCAACAGACATCCGATGGGAATGTGGTTGTTTTCCATGATGAGAGAGTGGCCCGCTGTACCGACGGCCGGGGACGCCTAACGGATTACACTTTGGCGGGGCTTAAAAAACTCGATGCCGGAAAGTGGTTTTCCGAAGATTTTCGCGGTGAAAGAATTCCGACACTGGAGGAGACCCTTGAGTTGACGAGCGGTAAAATCGCCTTGAATATCGAGATTAAAACGGAAGCGGTGAGCGATGTCGTTTTGGGCGGTATTGAAGAAAAGTGCATAAAGGCCGTCTATCAGGCGGGGGTGCAAAAGCATGTCGTTTTCTCAAGCTTTGATCCTCGCGCTCTTCTGCACTTGAGGCAAATCGACAACACGGTGTCTACATCTGTTTTGTACCATCGAAGATATCACCAAGGGAAAACGCCGTCACAGACTTTGACGATGTTGGGAGCGAATGCTTTTAACTGTTCTTTGAGGGAACTCAGTCGAAAGCGACTTGAGAACATTCTATCTCATGGTATACCTTTCAATGTCTATACGGTCAACGATGAAGCAAGTATGCTCAGGCTCTTCGTGTGGCAGGCAGGGGGGATATTTACAAACTATCCGGACATTTTGCGCAAGGCGCGTGACGCATTCCGCCTGCGAGGGAGAAAAGACGAAAGAAGCATTCCATGAGGCGAGTCGAAACTGATTCCAGGCCGTAAGACAGATAACAGCCGGGCCACGTGGCCCGGCTGTCGTTTAAGGATGGCGTGACATTCGGTAAACGTCGGGACAGATTCTAATAAGCCGCTGAAAGATCACTGCAGGAACCGTTGATCAAATTCTTCACCCAATTATACAGGTAGGTCCCGTTGAGGGTCGTCGAATAGAAGCTGCTTGACGTGAGAATCGTGTGACCGGTGCCGCTGGGCAGATAATAACAGAAGCGGCTGTCGTTTCTGGAGTCAATGTCATTGACAACCTGCAGCAGTTGCGCTTGGTGTTCGGCACCAGAGAGAGATTCATAATTTGCAATCGTGGAATCCTGAAGCGTTTCAAACAGGCCGTAATAGCAGTTCGTACAGGTCTTCAGAGTGTATTCCGTGAAATAAAGCATCGCTTTGGATTTATCGGTGATCGCGCCGCTTGGGAAATTTTCCCATGAACCCCATCTCGCCCCGATGTCCGTTTGATCACCCATGGTGCTGCCCGGTTTGGCGACCAAGCCGGGACCGGAGTCATTGACGGTGTATATCGGTTGATTGAAGATCTTCTGAGCCCAGTAAGCATGCAGAATCGTGCCATACCCCCCGGCACTGGATCCGGTGAGGACGACCTTGTTCCAGGTGCCTTGAGCTTTGGCCCACCGCATGGCGACGATGGCATTGAGGTAACCAGCATGATAAACGGTTTTACTGCTCAGACCGTTGGTGTATTTGACCGCTCGGTTGCCCATGTGAATGTCGCCGGTGCCGAATGGAATGAAAACCTTTGTCCAATTGCGGAAGGGGTTGTTGAGGTTGGTGTTGTTCCAAATTCCCGCGGTATTGGACAGGGATAGGGTCGTGTAGCTGGGATTCAGCGTGATGACCGATCCGCCGCTCAGGATGCTCTGGCAGGTGGCGTAATCGGCACAGGCGCCGCCGTACTCGAGATGAATCACGAGATTGTTCGTGGAGCCTCTCCTGGCCATGATAAAGGTCGAGGCGCCTGAACCGTCGACGCAGGGGCTAGGCAGGCTGACTTTCGTCCAGCCGGTCGATGAGACGGATGAAAGCTTGGTCATAGTGCCGACGTTGACGGCGTTTGGATCGCCGATCGTGCTTTTGACCACTGTATAGGGCCCCAATGCCGAAGAGGTCGCTGATACAGCACTCGAGGACGTCGAGGATGTCGATGATGAGGATGTCGAGGTCCACCATTGCGCGTGGGCTGTTGAAAGCATGCCCACGAGAAGTAGGCACATTGAAGTCAAACCGATCGTTTTTCGCCATGTTTTTCTTTCCATAAAAAAACCTTCCCCTTTCAAAATTTGTTTTAATCAAAGATGTCGCTGTGAGATCATCGAAGACGACGTTCAGCAATATACATGCCAGATGATCCCACCCGTCTATGTATGAGATATCGTTGACGATGGATGAGCCAAGGACAAAACCTTCTTTGGGGGACTGTCTCAGGATCAAGGACAAATCTGTCTCCCCGCGGGACAATGTGAGACTGAAGACATGAGGGGTTTGGAACCGAAGATAAAAGAGATGGGGGGCGTCCGATCGAAAGGGACCGCAGCGTTTGCCTCCGTCACGGACAAATCGACAAAGGGCAGAGAATGCGATTTACAATGGGGCGGTATAAAAAAAGGTGTCGGCGCAGAGGGCCGGATGGCAGATGGGGATCCTCCGATGAGTTACAAACGTAAGTGACCATGAGATCTTTTTGATATGAAAATTGGTAATGTTCTTTCCCTGCGTAGCAGAAAGTTTGCGGATGGTAAAGCGGAGAATCGGCATCCATTTCCGGAATGGATTTCATCAAGGCGACAGGGGGGCTCCAAGAACCATCCAGTCTCTCTGACGACTGGATAAGAAGCGTTGGGCCGCCGCTTGAGGGGGCCATGTAGACGGCAAGCCACTTTCGATCCTTTTCACGAAAACGGACGCTGAGTTCTGACAATGGAAAATCAAAGATGATCTTTACGGCATCGGGGGACCATTCTTTCCGCCAGCGACCATCATTGTGCAGATATTCAAAGGCGCCCGCCGGCTTTTCCAGGCTGTTGACCGGGATGCGCGTAAGAATGTTGCCTTGTTTTTCGATGTGCCTATCTTTGTATCGGTACAGCGAAAAGAAATAGACATACCGTTCATGAACGACCGAAGTCGGGGCAAGCGCTTCAATGCCGGGAGGCAGCGCGGAAGTCCAACCGGCGTATTCGACCGGCCACTTTCGTGGGTCCGCGTCGGAGAAATCTTTGATCCGGGCCATCTTGTGTCCAGCTATTTTGAAATTGAAGGGCGCCGGCTGGTCGGAGATGGGTTCGATGATAAGGAGGGGGATATAGAGCGTGCCGTCGGCAATAAAGGGGTCTTGGGGCCAAAGAATCTCTTTTTCACCGAAAAAAGGCAAGAAGCGTGCGCCTTTGCGTTTCATGAAATACTCAATGGAGAAATTCCCTTTCTCCGCGCAGGTGGAAACAGCCAAGGTGTTTCCCATCACGATATCCATCCCGACGCGGTCTTTGCGTCCTTCGTCATCGGAGACGAAGGTGTCGCCGAAAAGCCAAAGGGTTCTTCTTGCGTCCAGGGGAATGGAGTAAGCGCCGTCTCCTCCATACCAACCGTCTCGGTTGGGGAAAGAGGGGATGCAGTCGCCTGACGTCTTTAAAAGAGCAAGGGAAGCACAGGCGGTCAACGCCGCGGTTAAAACCGTCCCGATCAGGATCGATTTGAGTTTCATCATGGGTTCATTTCACCTTGAAGTTCACTCGGCTGCTTTTCACGTTGTCCTTTTTTTCGGGCGCAAGAGACGAGGAATGAACAAGAAAGATCCTGGCTGGATCGATTTGCTCTTTCTTCAACAAGTGTTCCCGCACGGTTTGCGCGCGTCTGGCGGCCAGCTGCATGAGATCGTTGTCCGAAACGACGATGTGATCGTATAAGAGTTTTTCCATCTCATTCGGCGGCAGCTCTTTGAGCAGGCCCAGCGTTGTTCGGGGTTTGGGAAAATCCGCCGCTTTGTAGGCCAGGGTGAGGTATTTTACATATTCGGTTGGCAAGACGACGACGTCATCGACGGTCATGTCGCTTTTCCCTTTGTCGAGCATTTCTTTGAGCTTCTGATTTTTGACGAGACGGTTCAGCCTGAGTCGTCTCAAGGCCTCCTTGTCCTGAGAAGCATCGGCGTAACCTTCGATATCCAGTTTCAAGTTGGGTCGGTCGAAAAGCACTTTTGAGAGGGCGTCGACTTTTTGGATGGCTGTTTCGGATAACTGAGAAGCACCGTAATCGAATTCGATGTAGCTCATTTCTTCTCCTCCGCCTGTCAGAGAAGAAAGGAGAGCGAAAGGAGAAGTGACGGCTTTCGTGATGAGATTCACCAGAATTTGCCAAATGATCGGCCATAGTTTGAATTGTGGATCGTCTAGGCTTCCGGACACGGGAATGTCCAGGTTGATCTGTCCCTGGCGATCGGTCAAAAGGGATACAGCCAGAGTAACCGGTGCTTTGATGGCGTCGGGGCTGTCCACCTTTTCTCCAAAAGTCAGCTGATCGAAAAAAATCTTGTTTTCCGCGTTGAGTTTCTTTTTGTCGATTCGATAAGAAACGTCAAAATGGAGTTTCCCTTTGGTGACGGGATAGCCGAGAAATTTGATCGTGTAAGGCGACATGGCGCTCATGTCGATATTCTTGAAACTGACTTTAATGTCGGCAAAAAGGTCTTTGACGAGGGGGTTGATGGTGCCGCTGACTTCGATGGGGGAACCGTAACCGAGGTTCCCTTTGAGGTCCACGTGGGCACGTGAAAACTCTTGAGAAGAGAGTCCAGTGACACTGCCTTGGAGATTGAGCATGTTGGCTCGGTAGTTCGGCTTGATATTCTGGTCGGAAAAGTCAATTCTCCCCCCTGAAAAGGAAACTTTGCCGATTTTAATCTCCGACGACGGGGCGGGGGTTTTTTCTTTTTGAGGAAGTGGATCCGTCAGGGTTTTTTTGGGCTCGATATCTTTCGAGGACGAACCGATCATGTCCTGAAGGTTGGTGGTCCCGCCTTCGTAAATCGCTATTTTGGCGAAAAAATCGGCCAGGGAAACCGTTTGAATATTGACGAATTGAGGGTTGTAGCCGACAGATAAGGAATGGAAAGCCAACTGCCTGAACTTGAAAAAGTCATGGGCGTGAATTCGGTCGATGGATGCGAAATTCTGGATGGCGAGGTTGCCGGTGAAAACGATGCGGGGTGGCTTTGCGCTGTCCATCTTTACGGTCAATTTCCCTTCGGTCGTAAGGCTTCCGCGGGTGATATCGAGTTGGATGGATTCCGTCAAGTAAGGCTCGAAAAGGCGGATGTTCAGATTCCGGATGGCGACGAGCAAGTCGGCGTCGAGCGGATGGAATGCGA
>CAZPTW010000090.1:0-9114 GCA_964589235.1 uncultured Smithella sp.
TGAGAATTTTGACGACGGTTTGGTGATCCAGCGCCGGTTTGTGCGCCCGGGCGCACCGCAGTGCGTCGTATTGATCGGCCAAGGCGGCGATACGCGCCTCCAGAGGGATCGCCTCCGCCTTGAGGGCGCGCGGATAACCGGAACCGTCCCATTTTTCGTGATGGTTGAGCGCGATGGACTGGGCGATGTGCCAATGGGGGTGGGACCCGATGATTTTCGCCCCCCCACAGGGTGTGCTTTTTCATTTCCACCCATTCTTCAGGGGAAAGCGGCTCCGTTTTTTTCAAGATGGAAGATGGGGTATAGATTTTACCCACATCGTGGAGCAACGCCTGAACGGAAATCCTTTGGATGAAATCCTCCTTGAGGCCTAGGCGTTCAGCCAAAACGCCGCAATAATCCCCGACGCGAAGGGCATGGCTTCCGGTGTCGTCGTCGTGGCATTCGGCGGCGCGGGCCAGCGCGTAAACGCCGTAATCGAAGGCCTTTACGGTTTCCCGTTTCTGGGCGGCAAGCAGATACAAAAGCCGGCACAGGGAAATCGTCTGGCGTAAAAAATTGACATGATCGTCGTCGATCTCCCGGCCGAAATTGACGGCCAGAACGCACAAATCGCCATGCAGATAGGCCAACCCGTTTTCGACGGAAATATTGCGGCGGTGAAAATTCTTGATCAGCATTTGGGCCTCCGGCGCGAGTTGCGGCCCGGAAAGGTGAAGCATCTTGGAGCGTCCTTTTTCCGGCAGGGTGATCCCCGCGATCGGATTGAAATCGAGCGTCACCCGGCTTAACTCTTGAAAAGCGTACTCGTAATGCCGCCAAATCCAAGCGGCGCCTTCCTGAGCCAGTCCGATGATGACGGTTCGAGGTTTGTCGATCATATCCATGGTCTTGCGCGGCTGCAGGCGGATCATTTTATCGATCGCCGCGTCGATGTCCGAAACCGTACCGCCCAAACCGTCGACGACTTCGCCGCCTAACGTCGTCAATAAAATACT
This sequence comes from uncultured Smithella sp., assembly GCA_964589235.1. Taxonomy (GTDB): domain Bacteria; phylum Desulfobacterota; class Syntrophia; order Syntrophales; family Smithellaceae; genus UBA8904. The sequence continues at coordinate 999 of CAZPTW010000090.1, forward strand.
CTCCTCGCGCATCCTTTGCTGTCGGTCCAGGTTTCTTTTGCGCTCGACGAGCGCCTTGATGCGCGCCAACATCATTTCATGATCGAGCGGCTTGAACAGATAGTCGTCCGCCCCCGCCTCAATCCCGCGGATCAAATCATCCCGCGATTTGATCGCCGACATCATGACGATGGGGATGTCACGGAAGCGCTCATGCGAACGGATTTGCAAACAGACCGTAAACCCGTCCAAGCCCGGTAAAATCGCACCCAGCAAGATCAAATCCACCGGCTGTCGGATGAGCGTCTCCAGGGCTTCTTTCCCGTTTTCGGCACGCAGGACGTCGTAGCCGCGCGGGGAGAGGACGGCCTCGAGCAAAGCAAGCCCCGGCGCGTCGCTGTCGACGCACAGAATTTGCGATCGGTCCATGGCGGCGGCATGAGGATGGAGCGCCTGCGACATTTCCCTCTACCCGAGCGTTTCTTGTTTTTTTTGTTTGAGCGGCAAAAACACGCGAAACGTGGCGCCGCCTCCATATTGACTTTCCACTTGTATGTCGCCTCCGTGCAGCTCGACCAGCTGACGAGTCAGAGAAAGGCCGACGCCGATTCCGTCGCTTTGCCGCGTGTAAGCGGATTCGAGTCTTCCGAAATTTTGGAATAATTTCGGGATATCCTCGGGTCGGATGCCCGGCCCTTCGTCCATGATCGATACGCACACCCCCTCTTGGCCGGCTTTGCCGACGGCTCTTTGCGTCTCGACGCGGATTTTTTTGCCGGGTGGCGTGAATTTGACGGCGTTCGAGAGAAGGTGAAAAAAGATCTGCCGTATCTTTTCATCGTCCCCTTCGAGGGGAACATCCGCGTCCAAGGCGACCTCCACGGTCAGCACATGACCTTTCTCCTGGATGGCGGGGTTTAGCAGAGTGATCACCTGCTTGAGCGTCGTCGGAATCGACACGTTTGTCACCTTCAATTGAGCGTGTCCGCTGGAGACGCTCGAGACCTCAATGATGTCGTTTAAAAGTTTGCTCAGTCTTTCGCCGGCCTCGGCGATATACCGGACGAACTCCTCCTGTTTGGCATTGAGATCGCCGAAGAGACGATCCGCCAACACCTTGGTAAAGCCGATGACGGTGTTGAGCGGCGTTTGGAACTCATGGCTGATATTGGCCAAGAAATCGGATTTGGCGCGGCTGGCCGTTTCCGCCTCGACTTTGGCTTTTTCGAGCTCGGCGGTGCGCTCCTGAACGTTGCGCTCCAGGCTTTCGGAATATTCCAAAAGCTTGGCGGAGGATTCGACAATGAGCTTTTCGGCTTCTTTTTTCTCCGTGATGTCGCGCATGATCCCTTGAAAACCGACAGGTCGGCCGTCGGCGTCACGAACCAGCGAAACGGACAAATTGACGGAGCGCTTTTCACCGGCGCGATTCAGGATCTCGATTTCGATGTTCTTCATCGTCATTTCGGTGGTCAGCACCGTATCGAAAACCGTGCGCATCGTCTCGGCGGCCGTCTCGTCCAGGTACGCGGTTTCTTCCATTCGATTCAACTCAGGAAGGCTGTATCCAAAGAGCGATTGAAACGCCTGATTGGCGTAAAGAATTCTCCGGTGAATATCGGCTTCAAAATAGGGGTCGGGAATCGCGGCGATGAGCGCGCGGGCTCGCTCTTCGCTGGCTTTGAGCGCGTCTTCCATTTTTTTTCGTTCGGTAATGTCCCGTGACAGCCCTCGAAAACCGATGGGGTGTCCCTCGGCGTCCCGCATCAGCGAGATGGACAAGTCGAAAAACGCGATGGATCCGTCTTTTCTTTTGACTTCATATAAGCAACTGGGGTTCACCTCGCCGGTCTGGTAGACCCGCTTGAATGCCTGATGCGTCTTCCTGGCGTTTTCGGGATCTTGAAGCTCTCGATGCGACATCTTCAATAGTTCGCTTCGCGAGTAGCCGAGGTCCTGGCACAATCGATCGTTGAAAAACGTGAGATAGCCACGCAAATCCGTCTCAAAATAGGTCTGCCCGATATTTTCCACGATGCTGAAATACTTGGCTTCGCTTTGCAATAGAGCCTCTTCCGTCCACTTGCTTTGGGTGATGTCCTGCGCGAGCCCCCGGAATCCTGAAGGTTTGCCGTCGGGTCCGATGAGGATCGCTCCGGAGATTTCCAGGTAACGTCGGACACCGTCTTTGTTGATGTATTCCATCGCGAACCGTTTGACGGGTTCGCGGGTTTTGTAAATCTGTTTAAACAAAGCCAAAAGGTCCTCTTGCGCGGCGGCGGTGACATACGTGCGAAAATTCGTCCCGATCATCCCTTCCGGCGTATACCCGATGATGCGGGCGCCCGCTTGATTGATAAAGGTGATATTCCCCTTCAAATCCATTTCGCAAAATCCCACATCCAAAACATCCAGGATAGTGCGGTAACTTTCTTCTTTTTTCAAAAGCTCCGCTTGCATGCGTCGATGGTCGGAGATCACCCAAACCGCTTCCATTAAAAGCGTCAATTGCCGGATATCGCTCTCGTTGTAAGCGTCTTCTTTGTTGGCCACGCCGATCACGGCGACGATCTTGTCCCCGTCGAAAACGGGGATGGTGAGAAAACGCTTCAGGCGCACATGCCCCTCAGGATATCCTTTTTTCAAGGGATCAGGCTTTGTGTAATCGTTTAAAACGATCGGCTTTCTCTGGCGGACCGCCTCACCCCAGACACCCGTTTTATCGAGATCGTAGACCGTCTGAGGTTCGGTGATCAAACACTCTCTCATGGCCTCCTTGGACCAGCTGTTGAGTGTCAATTGCCTCGTTTTTTCATCATAGTAAAAGATATAGCCGAGTTTGCTTGCGGTGAGACGAATCGCGTGGTCAAGCGCCTTGTCGAAGAGGTCCCTCAGATCGTAACTTGTAAACTGCCAGATATCGAGAAGGCTCTGCAGCCTGGTTTCGCTTTGTCTCCATTCCCATTGGGCTTTTTTGAAATCCGTCACATCCCGAAAAAGAAGAATATATCCCGCGAGCTGTTTTGCCCCCGCCCAAAGCGGATGAACCGAAAGATCCACGCTCTTCAGGCGACCATCTTTCCCGATAAGGGGGATATCGACATGCGCGATGTGGTTTTTCGTTTTGGACATCTTTTGGCAGATCGAGCCAAAAAGCGAGATCGCGTTTTTGTCCATCAAGCTTTCGATGTTTTTCCCCAAAAGATCCGACGGGAGATAATCAACGATTTTCGCTCCTGTGTCATTGAAAAAAATGATTTTCCCGTCCGAATCCAGTTGGGCGACCCCCCAATTTGCTTCCTCAAGAAAAACGCGCTTGAGGGTTTCCCCATCCAAAAGCGTCTGTTTGGCACTATGCTTGCGTATCTCTTTAGAGGCCTTGTTTTGAAACCCTTTTTTTGCAGTCTGTTTCTCGGATCCCTCCGGGAACTTCCCTTTTTCGGCGGAAGGTTTCGCCTTTTTTGCCGCTTTTTTGGAAACCGGCTTTCTTTGCGGTGCCATAGCGATGCCATCTCCTCGATGTTCAGTGAAAAAATAAACATTCTAAACGACTATCTGTGGTATCGGCAAAGACTCAAAAAGAGTTTAGCGATCATCACAGAATAAGCACTTGATTTTTAACCTAAAACCGTTGGGATTGCGGCGGAACTTCCGGGGGCGCGGCGGCGGAGTCATTCTGGGTCAGATGGAAATGCAAGACGAGGGCATTGTCCTCGAAAACCCGCTTGGGTTTTACGGCGCTTTTTTCAAACACGCGAAGCATCGCCTCGTTTTTCGGCAGGACATAAGCGATAAATCGGTCGATGTTCCGGTCACGGGCGATTTTGATGAGATAATCGAAAAGGAAAGACGCCACCCCTTTGCCCTGAAATTCCTCATCGACAATGAAGGCGACCTCATAGGCGCCTGTATGCTGGTCATAGGCGTACCGGGCCTCGGCGATAATTCTTTCGTTTCGGCCTTTTTCGACCAAGGCCACCATGGAAAGAATTTTGGAATAGTCGATATTGACGTACTTTTGCATTTCCTTGTGCGGCATGACGGGTTTGGCCGCAAAGTATCGAAAATACTTGGACTCGTCGGAGAAATTGTAAAAAAGTCGACGCATCATGTCCTCGTCGGAGAGTTTGATGGGTCGGATTTTGACTTCCAGACCGTCTTTGAGTGTTTTGCGCGTCTCCAGATGCGCGGGATAGTTCGCCGCATGTTTCGTGACGAATACCTGATCCGGATAGACATAGTTGAGGGCCTTGGCCTGTCGAAGCAAATCTTCCCGGTGCATGGGGTGCGCGATTTCGATCATCGCGAGGGCCCTCTCCCGAATCGATTTCCCGAAGAGATTGGCCACGCCATATTCGGTGACGATGTATTTGACAACCCCCAATGTGCTGCGGGGGGGATCGGCTAGGCGGTCCTGCCGAACGACGATATTGCTTTGCCCCTTCCGATCCACGGAGTTCAAAGCGACAATGGCTTTTCCTCTCTTGGAAATCGTCGCGGCCACCGCCAAGTTGAGCTTGCTTTCATACCCGGTGAGTAGATTGTCTCCGGAATGGAAAATGACCGACTCGCCGGACATGTCGATCTGTCGAACGTTCATGATACCGATGAAGTTGACCAACCGCCGGATCACGAAAGGATTGCTGAGCCGGGCAATGGGGTAAAATTCAAAAACCGGGTTGCGGTCGATGTAGTCGTACAAGGCGCGGCTGCCCTGGGCATAGCTTGCCGTAATCAGCCCTCCCGAATAGCGGCTTCGGTCGATGGAGATGGCCCCGGATTCCACCAAATCGATGGCCCAGTCAGAAATGACATGCGTCAGAATCCCCAAATTTTTTTTATGCCGGAGGTGATCCGCGACGGCGGAAAACACGCGGCCGACGTGAAGGGCGACCGTGGAGCCATCCTCGATGAGATTGGCGATGTTCCAGCCGATACGGTCCGTCGCGGCGTTATACGATTTATTCGGCCTTTCAATCAGGGGAAGATCGCTTTCAATGACATGGTCGATCCGGCTGATGTGCACCGACGTTTCCCCGAGCGTCGCGGGCATGTTGGGGTTGATTTCGGCGATGACCAGATGCGCTTGTTTAATGACGATGTTGGCGACATCCACCGCGACGCCGAAGGACATAAAACCTTTTTCGTCAGGCGGCGATGTTTGAATCACGGCGACATCCACCACCACGGCGCCACTCAAAAAGATATAGGGCAATTCCATCAAATTGGCGGGAATGAAATCGACTTCGCCTTTTGCCACAAGGCGGCCGATGCTCTCGCCGACATTGAAGGTCTTCAAACGGTATTTTTTCGGGTCCGCCTCGGACAGATAATCGCCCAGGGTGATAAGCTGAATGATTTCCAAATCGCGGATGTTGAGGCTTTCGCTTTGCGCAAGGGCGGTCAGAAACTTGCCGGGCGTGGCGACACCACTGGAGCAGAAAATTTTCTGGCCGGGCTTGATTTTTTCAAGCGCCTTTTCCGGGGAAATCACTTTGCCTCGGTAGTCGGCTCCCAATGTCGTCCTTTGGTTCACCATTGCTCCAACCTAAGACATTTTACCGAAATAATCAATCATCCAGAAAACATTTCGATGATCGGGTCAATCCCTTATGGCCTTTAAGAGGACGCAAATGGCCCCCTTGGATTTGACCCTCGACAGACACAAAGCCGGTGATATCCTGTGTCGGGCGTCACACCCGTTTGTCTTTTTTATTTGGATCGATTAAACTCGACGGGGGAAAACGCCGAAATACAATCATACAAAGTCCGATAGCTCCTTTTCTTGCTGGTTTAGAAAAAAGAGGTTCAAAAGATGGTGATGGAGAAAAAAAGCCAGTATTTCGAAGAAATTAGAATGCTCCGGCGGCAGATCGCCGAGCTGGAGAAATACAAGGAAGAAAATCAGGACATCCTGGCCAAGCTCAAGGAAAGCGAAAAACATTACCGAATTTTGGCCGAAAATACGCTGGATTGGGTTTTTTGGCTCTCGCCTGAAGACCGTTTGGTCTATATCTCACCGTCCTGCCGGCGGATCACCGGCTATGGCGCGGAAGAATTCCTGAAGGATCAGAAGCTTCTTTTCAAAATCATCCATCCCGACGACCGTCCGCTGTTTGAAGATCATCGACGCTTCATGCACAAAGCCAAATCCCACGGCGATGAAGAATTCCGCATTATCCGCAAAGACGGAAAAGTCTGCTGGATCAGTCACGCCTGCCACGCCGTTTACGACGACAATGGTGATTATGCCGGCATTTTATCGAGCAACTGCGACAGCACAGAGCGCAAAGAAGCCGAAGCGAAGCTCCAATCCATCGTTTCACAACCTGAAAAAACCTTCGATCCCTCCCGACAAATTCAAGCGCTGATGAACGCGGTCCCGGAAACTTTTTTTCTGATGGATCTGGCGGGCCACGTCTTTTACGCCAACGAAACCACCGCGCACCGACTGGGGTGCGAATTGAACCGTCTGGTGTCCAAAGACAACCTCTTTGACCTTTTGCCCCCCGACGTCGCGGAGAAAAGAAAACAGCATCTCTTGGAGGCCCAGAAAAGCGCTCGACCCGTGCGATTTGAAGAGGAAATCTTCGATCGAACGTTTCTGACGTCCATTTTCCCGATGGAATCCGAAGACGGCAGCATTTTCCAATTCGCCGTTTTCGCTATGGACATCACCGAACGAAAAGCGTCTTTGCAAAGCGCTTTGGACAGTCAACGCCACCTCGAAGAAAATCTTCATCTCCTCCGGCAGATCGTCGATGCCGTACCGCTTCGCATTTTCTGGAAAAACCGACGGTCGGAGTACTTGGGGGGAAACCGTCTTTTTGCGTTGGATGCCGGCCGAAAAAAACCCGAAGACCTCGTGGGGGAGGTCGATCAAAACATGCCTTGGCGGGATCAAGCCGAAAGGGACCGAAAAGCGGATCTCGATGTGATATCCAAAGGCGAGGCAAAACACGAGGTGGAGGAAGAACGGACCTTGCAGAACGGCAAACGGATTATTGCCAAAACGAGCAGGAAACCTCTGACGGATGTCGACGGACGAATCATCGGTGTTCTGGGAATCTACGACGATGTCGTCCCCCAAAAAAGCACGCTCGACGCGCTTTCAGAAAGCGAAAAACGTTATCGAACGCTTTTCGAAGAAAATCCGGCGCCGATGATGCTTGCCGAACCGGAGGCCTGTGTCGTCACGGACGCGAACCCCGCCGCCTGTTCTTTCTTCGGCATGAGCTGGGAGGAAATTGTCGGTAAAAAAATATTTCAGGTCGTCTCGGTATCCTCATCCGACGTGACAGAGCTTTTAAACAAAGCGCGCGCCCGGCGAACCGGTCAAATCCAATGTCAACAGAAAGGCGGGGACGGCGTCACAAGGCTCGTGGACATTTTCTGTGGAACCCTGACTTTTGCCGAGAAAATCCTTTTATTCCTCGTGATCCGTGAGAGCGCCGAGCCCGCGCAGACAAAACTCGCCGCCGAAAACGAAAAACCCGTGTCGGACATTCAAACTCCCGTCGCCCACCTTCCCGGCGGAGTCGACTCGCTGAGTATTCTGGCGGGAGATCTGGCGCGCGATTTCAACAATCTGATCACCGTCATCCAAGGACACATGGATGTCGCGCAATTCGATCTACCTGAAGGACATGCCGCAAGACGATCGCTCTGCGCGGCGCAAAAAGCCGTGGACAAGACACGTGACATCACAGGCCGGCTCATCGCTTTTTCCCGCCAAAGCGACCCGATCGTGAAAACCTGTCATGTAGGAGATTTGCTCATGGCTCAGGTCAATGAAACGCTGGCCCATTCTCAGGTGGCTGTCGCCTATGAAATTCCCAAAACGCTCTGGCCGGTCGACATCGACGAAAATCAAATCCGCCAGTGTATCGGCCACCTGGCCCAAAACGCGGATGAAGCCATGCCCGAAGGCGGCGCGCTTCACATCAGCGCGGAAAATATCGAAGTGACCGCCAAAGACATGCTGCCTCTCGCCGAAGGCCCCTATGTCAAAATCATCTTCGAAGATACAGGCCGGGGCATTTCCGCGGAAGACTTACCCAACATTTTCGATCCCTATTTCACCACAAAAGACAAACGTCAATCCATCGGCATGGGACTGGGCTTGGCGATTGCCGCA
>CAZPTW010000091.1:0-9077 GCA_964589235.1 uncultured Smithella sp.
TGCTGATTCAGAAAACTGACGAGCAGATGCTCCGGTTCGATGGCCTGATGCCCGAGAGAGCCGGCCAGGCTTTGCGCATCCTGCAGCGCTTCTTGTACTTTCAACGTGAATTTATCAAATCTCATGGTCTACCTCATCTCACTCCACGGGTTTTTCGATGGTTACAAAGAGCTTGCCGTTTTTAAAGACGCTGACATTGCCCGTCGACTGGGATATGACCATCGCGACGGCCTTTGTCACGTTGGTAATACCCGCAGCGGCAATATGTCTGCTGCCTAAGCCCGCCGGGAAATCTTTGCTGTCCAGCGCGGCATTTAAATGCCGGCCGGCCGTGACGATCACGCCATTGGATTTGATCACAAAAGCGCCATCGATGGCCGAAAGCTCCTTGATGGTCTCCTCAAGTTCGGGGTTTAAAATATTCCGATCCGCATCGGAGTACCCTTTAAAAGGATTGATGATCATCTGCCTGGACAATTGCATGACTTTTTCATCATCGCCCAGAACGAAGATCGTACCGACCTTTCGCGATTCCCTGCCTTGCGCAGCCAGTTCGCAGGCGATGTTCAACATGGCATTGAACACCTCCGGTTGAACCGCCTCCACCACATCGTTGATGTCGTCCGAGGTCAGAATTTCAAACTCCCTGCCCACATCGATGAAAAAAATACTGTCCGCGTAACCGAATTTTGGAACCCCGGACAGACAAACGATTTTGTCGCCCTTTTTGAACAAACCCGACACAATGCCTTTGGCGATGGCAATCTTGATCTTACCGACCCGGGTCAAATTGACGTTGGGCACATCCAATTTTTTTGCGATACCGGCGAGCTTTTCGGGCATTTCTTCGTCCTCGCCCATGACCAGGATGAAACCAACAGACTTTTTGATGTCATCAGCCAAATCGACCAGTTCGTTTCGGACATCCACGCAAATAAGGACTGAGCCCGCTTTGACTTCGCGTGCCAGCTTGATGGCCGATTCGATCATCGTCTTATTCACAGATTTCATTTCAATTCCTTGGGTTGTTTTGTCCTTAGAATAAACATCGGATCTTGCCCTGTCAAGAAGCGTCAATTATTTACTTGACCGGACAGAGACTCTCCGGTAGAAAGCGACGATGAATGTTCAAACATGGAGGGCCTAAGCGTTGAAGTTACCCGTCGTTACCGGCACTCTTGACCTATATATTACCGAAATCAACCGTTTTCCCCTTCTGTCCGCCGAGGAAGAATTCAAACTGGCCATGCGCTTGAAGAAAGATAACGACTTGGAGGCGGCCGAAAAGCTCATTGTTTCCAATCTTCGTTTTGTGGTCAAGATCGCCCATGAATACCGGAATTACGGTTTCAAACTGGCCGATCTCATCCAGGAAGGCAATATCGGCCTGATTCATGCGGTCAAGAAATTCGACCCGGAAAAAGGGTATCGTCTGATATCCTATGCGGTTTGGTGGATACGTGCCTATATTCAAAACTACCTGATCAAATCCTGGAGCATCGTCAAAATCGGAACCACCCAGGCGCAACGAAAGCTCTTTTTCAAATTGAGCCAGGCTAAAAAGCAACTTGAAATATTGTCGAAAAAGAACCCTGAATTCAGTGAAATCGCCGACTCGCTGGGCGTCAAAGGATCTGAAGTGGCAGAAATGGATTTGCGTATGGGAACGCGCGACCTGTCGCTCAATGAATTTATCAATGAAGACGGCGATACGTCCCACATGGATTTCTTGACCGACGAGCGAGAAGACCAAGAAACATCCCTGATAAAGAACGAAGAGCGCAGTCTGATCAAGAGAGATATTGCAGGAGCCCTGGCCAAGCTCAATGAAAGAGAAAGCTTTATCATTCGTCATCGTGTCATGGCGGACGAACCCCTCACGCTTCAAGAAATCGGCGACAAATACAACATCACCCGCGAACGAGCCCGTCAGATCGAAAAGCAGGCGTTGAAAAAAGTCCAATTGGCCCTGCCCTATTTAAAAGAAGTCGATTGATCAGTATTTTTTCCCCTGTGAGTCCACCATCGGCACAAATCGAACCGGCAAGATAACCTGCTCGCGAAGACGGCCGTTTTTCTTGGTCAGCACAACCAGTTCCTGCACCCCCGTTTCTCCCACCGGAATCACCATCCTACCGCCTTCCTTCAACTGATCTGCAAGTGGCTGTGGCACTTTTGTCGGCGCACAAGTGACTATAATCGCATCAAAAGGCGCTTCTTCGGGCCATCCCGAGTACCCATCACCAATACGAACATGTACGTTTTTATAAAGTCGGGCAAGCTGTCCGGCGGCCTTCTTCCCCAAGCTTTCCACAATCTCGATGGTATAAACACTTTGGCAAAGCTCACCGAGGATCGCGGCCTGATAGCCTGACCCCGTTCCGATCTCAAGCACCTTCATATCCGGCTTCGGTTCAATGGCGGCTGTCATCATCGCGACGACATAGGGCTGTGAAATCGTCTGTCCTTCTCCAATGGGCAAAGCATGATCTTCGTATGCCACCCCCCGAAGGTTTTCAGGAACGAATAGGTGTCGCCGGACCTTTCTCATCACGCGCAACACATCTTGATTGCGCACGCCCCTGGCTTCCAGTTGCATGCTCACCATTCTTTCCCGGGCTGCATCATGCTCCCTTTCTGGAATATCCGATGCAAGCCCCACGTTCGTGAAGAACAATAAAATCAAAGCCGCAAGAAACGCGGGAAAGACGACCCGGCGCAGGTTGTCGGCTGGGAACCAGGTCCCCCCCATGATCCGAAAGAACTCTTTTGGAAGATCATTCGTTTTCATAAACAGTTCCTTATCGGTCCCACCGCACACGGGCGCTCATGGATTCGCCCGAGGTCGGCTCCATTTCTTATGAATGATGAACAACGGAATTCCCGAAAGCACAATCCATACCCCCCAAATCGCCTCTTTGCCTGTATGAGCTAAAGCGGCATAAAACATGAAGGCACAAACGCCGCAAAAAACCAAAGGTGTCACCGGATAAAACGGCACCCGGAATGGACGACTTGCTTTTGCGTCTTTGCGCCGAAGAATGAAAATGGATGATCCGACCATCAGAAAGAAAAGCCAGAAAACGGGCGCACTATATGCCACCATCGCCATAAACCCATCATGGGCTCCGGTTCCTAAAACCACCAGCGCCAATGCGATACCTCCCTGAATCAGCAAGGCATTGACCGGCGTCTGACGCGCTCTCTGCCAATGCCCCAAGAATTGCAGAATCGGAACGTCCTTGCCCAACGCATAAGCGGTCCGCGCGCCCGTGAGGATCGCCGCATTGGCGGTGCTGGCTGCCGTCAACAAAATCAACAGGCTCATCGACATTCCTCCCGCCGGCCCCAAAATTTTCTCGGCCATATCCGCCAAAACGGCACCGGAAGCCGCCATAGCGCTTCGGCCCAAGCTTTTCAGACACGCAAAGTTGACCAGAAGATAGATGAAGGTGATCATTCCGATGCTATAGAGCAACACTTTCAATAAATGACGACGGCTTGACTGAATTTCAGCCGATAAGAAAGAAGCTTCATTCCAACCGCCATACGTCAATAGGACATAAATCATGGCGGTTGCCAAAGCTCCCCTGGCCGGTACCAAATCTTCCCGGACGAACATTTCCTTTTCTCGACCGCTTGAAAGAGCCGACACAGATAGAAGAACCAGCCCGATGACGGCGGCGAAAACCAAAATGATTTGTGTCCATTTTCCTTGCCGGATGCCAGCCACATTGACGGCCGTCAGGATGATGAGGCTCAAAACGGCGTAAATGGATGATGACAAAGGGCCAAGACGATAAATCTCCGATGCATAATCTCCGATAATGAAAGCCATCATCGCTATAGCCCCGGTCTGAATGACCATCAGGCGCGCCCAAGCATACAAGAAAGCCGGCGCGGCCCCAAAGGCTCGTGAGAGAAAGTGATAATCTCCGCCTGTGTCAGGGTAGGCACTCATCAGTTCCGCATAACACAGCGCCCCAATGACTGAAGCAAAACCTCCCATCAGCCATAAAAGAAGAATCATGCCGTCGTTTTGAGCCGCAGCGGCCACAACGGACGGTGTTTTGAAAATACCGACCCCAACCACCATGCCAACAACCATGGCCACAGCGTAAGGCAGTGAAAGCGTTTGTCTAGGGCTTGCCGACTCAGACACGCCAGGTTTCCTTTCTTGACAAAAGGATAACACCCATTCAGGCATGATCAGTCTTTTTACAATGTCTACAGGGCCAACGAGAGGGGGTCCAGGATGTTCAATCCGCTTTCCAAAGGTGTTCTTGTGTCAGCAGTATAAAAAAAACAAGAAAAAGAGTCAATAGAGGTAGGAATCGTCAGGATCGAGGCGTTGTCTCGTTGCGATCAGAAAATAGAACGCTTGCATCGGGGAGAGATTTCTTATCAAGGGGATGCGCGCTTATGCTTTATCGTATTCTGAAAAAATCATCGAAAAAACAGCCCTCCCCTGGGTGGCGGACCGAAGATCGGTGGAATAGCCGAACATGGCTTTGAGCGGAACCTTCGCTTTGATTTCGGAAACCGGTCCTTTGGGATTGACCGACTGAATTTCACCGCGCCTTGAATTGATATCTCCGATGACATCGCCCACAAATTCACTCGGAGTGATGACATCGACCATCATGATCGGTTCCAACATCACCGGATCAGCCGACAAACACCCGTCACGAAAGGCGGCAGACGCCGCAAGCTTATATCCTTGAACCGAAGACTCTCCTTCACGATAAGCGCCCCCTGTAACCTTGACGCCGACATCAATCACCGGATAGCTTCCCAGGACACCGCTCGTCATCGCCTCATGGATCCCCTCTTCAATCGCGGCATGAAGCTCTATGGGAATGATGTCTTCAGATACCGCCATCACCACTTCATTGCCTGTGCCTCTTTTCCGCGGCGTTAATTCAAGCTTCACCTGACCGAAATGTTTCCTTTCGCCCAGCTCCTTTTCAAAAACGCCCTCTATCTCAACGTGCTTTTGGATCGTCTCCCGATACACGACTCTCGGCCGCCCGACATTGACTTGCGCGTTAAACTCCCTTTTCAATCGATCGACGATGATCTCCAAATGCAACTCGCCCATTCCGGAAATCACGGTTTGCGCGGTTTCATCATCGTACTTGACCCGCAAGGTAGGATCCTCATCGGCGAGCTTGATGAGCGCGGCGGCCAGTTTTTCCTGATCGGCCGGAGTTTTGGCCTCAATGGCCTCGCTGATCACGGGCTCGTAAAATTCCATCTGCTCGAGCAAAATCGGATGGGCTTCATCGCATAAGGTGTCACCGGTGGTGGTCTCCTTCAATCCTAAAACGGCCACCAATTCACCGGCCGACGCCTTTTCGATGCGCTCGCGCTTGTTGGAATGCATGCGCAACAGCCTCGCAATTTTCTCTTTTTTCTTTTTATTGACATTATAGACTTCGCCGTTGGCGTTGAGCTGTCCCGAATAAATGCGAAGATAGGTGAGTTTTCGCCCTTCATCCATTTGGATTTTGAAAGCCAACGCTGCAAACGGCTCTTTATCGGAGCTATGTCTGATTTCTTCTTCTTTGGTTTTCGGATTGATACCCTTTACAGGCGGTATATCTTCCGGTGACGGGAGATAATTCACGACACCGTCGAGAATGGGTTGAATCCCCTTGTTGCGCAGTGCCGCCCCGCAGAGAACCGGCACCATTTTCAAGGCAATGGTCGCCTTGCGCAGTGCGTTGTGGATATCCGCCGCCGAAATATCCTCCCCGGCCAGATATTTTTCCGCCAAGGCATCGTCGCCATCGGCAAGCGCCTCGATCATCCTTTCCCTTTCAAGGGCGGCCAGCTCGGCGAATTCACCAGGCACTTCTTCCGCGTGATATTCGGCCCCCTGTGTGGATTCGTTCCAGACGAGCATCTTTTGGCCGATGAGATCGATGACTCCCTGAAATGCGTCCTCGCTGCCCACCGGAATTTGGATGGCCACCGGTGTTGAACGAAATCTTTCCTTCATCATGTCGATGACCCGGAAATAATCTGCCCCGATCCGGTCCATTTTATTGACAAAAGCTATTTTGGGCACCCCGTATTTATCCGCCTGATGCCACACCGTTTCCGACTGAGGTTCAACGCCGGCCACGGCACAAAAAACAACGACCGCGCCGTCCAGGACGCGGAGAGATCTTTCCACTTCGATGGTGAAATCGACATGCCCGGGGGTATCGATAATGTGAATTTCGCAATTTTTCCAGTTGCAAGTCGTGACGGCGGACGTTATCGTGATGCCGCGCTCCTGTTCTTGCGGCATCCAATCCATCACCGCTTCGCCGTCGTGAACCTCACCGATCTTGTAGGATTTCCCCGTATAATACAGGATTCGCTCACTGACCGTGGTCTTGCCCGCGTCGATGTGAGCCACGATACCGATATTGCGCGTCCGCGCTATTTTAGATTTCGGAGCCATAGACGTATCAGTTTGTCTCCGATTTTATCGGCGCGAAAAGGTCTCGATCCGGTTCAAAAACCTGCCGCGTTGAAATATGTCCCTTCAAAGACGGCAGCTCCTTTCCTTCCACCAAAATTTTGACGCCCTTCACGGCGGGAATGTTCGCCGCGAGCGTATTGGTCAGGGAATAGATCGTCGCCATTTCGGCTGAGGCGCCTCCTGGATGAAGTTTCGTCAAATTGGCGCTGAAATTGACGTAGGCGATGCCGTTTTTGTCAATCTTCACATCGCGAAGTGAAACGTTGCGAGGGAAGGTGTCAACCAAACCCGTTTTGGACCCGTCCAAGAGCACCTTGACAATTTCCTTGGCTTGCGCGGCCGGATCCTCTTCTTTATAAATATATCGTTTCTCGCCGACCAAAAAACGCTCCTGCGAATCGGAAAAATAAATATCGAAAGGTCTACGTTCCTTTTTCTTCAACGCTTCCACGTCAACAGGAGGAAAAATGGCATTGAATAAGATCACAAAAAAAATCACGAGAATGATCACAATCCCGCCGAGGATGGCGACGAGATAAGCGATCCGTGTTGATTTCTTTTTCTGTCGGTCTTTGAAATCTTCAGACCGGCGCTGCTTTTTGGTGGACATAAGTTCCGTGACTCCTCTGGGCAAAAAACTGCGCCAATCTAGGGCATTTTTTTGAGGCTGTCAAGCATAACCGATAAGGGAATCAACACGCGTTCAGGCATGGAAACAAACCACCATCTTCAAAAAACAATCCGCCTGTGCAAGGTGTCAGCACAGGCGGATGAATACAGCATAGACAGTTTGACATTCTAATAATTTTCAGCAAGAAGCTCGTAATAGGATTGCGGGTGCCGACATGCGGGGCATTCCTTGGGGGCTTCTTCCCCCTCATGGACGTAGCCGCAATTGATGCAATGCCACTTCGTCTTTTCATTCTTCTTGAAGACCTCCCCCTTACGGATATTTTCAAGAAGTTTGCGGTATCGCTGCTCATGGAACATTTCGACTTTGGCAATCTGTTCAAAGGAACGTGCCACTTCGGGGAAACCTTCTTCTCGGGCGACTTTGGCCGCATCCGCATAGAGCATCGACCATTCCATATTTTCGCCCGCGGCTGCCGCCTCTAAATTGCTTTTCGTATCTCCGATCACCCCCGCAGGATAAGATGCCGTGATCTCGAGTTCGCCCCCTTCCAAATACTTGAAAAACACTTTTGCATGTTCTTTTTCATTATCGGCCGTTTCTAGAAAAAAGCGAGAAATCTGTTCATACCCTTCCTTTTTCGCGACGCTTGCGAAAAAGGTATAACGGGTTCTGGCCTGCGATTCACCCGCGAAAGAGGCGAGCAAATTCTTTTCTGTACGCGTTCCTTTAATCGACTTCGACATTTTTTCATCTCCTTTCTCCATGATTCATTGGACATCAATTTAACGACGCATGAAAAGAAGTCAAATTAATTTTAAAATTTTGTTAATTTTTCACCTGGATTGTAGTATGAAATGCTTCAAACAGGTCCGACGGTCTTTCGGGTTCGAGATATCGACAGGTTGGACCCCAAAACTCAAAGGAGGTTGCAACTGATATGACGACAATCATGCCGGAAGGCGAAAATATTCAGAAGGCCATTCAATGGATATCAGGCAACATAGAAGACGGCGTCGCGCAGCCCATTCACATGCTGATCGAAAAGGCGGTCTTCAAATTTGATTTATCTCCCAAAGACACTGAATTTTTGATGGGATTTTTCAAAAATCGGAACAAGGCCTCATAAATATGAAGAACGCCCCGGCGGCGGGCGGTTGAAAAACGCCCGCCGCCGATTAGAATGAAAAATCCTTCAGATTCACCCATTCAATCCGATTCGGCCGCCATTTGGGCCGATTGTCCTTATCCACAAGTCTGGCTCTGACACCTTCAATATAATCCGGGTGCCGCGTCATGTATTTTGCCGCTTTCAGCTCCGCTTCAAACACCTTTTCAATGGGTTGGCGCTCATTGCGCCTCATCAATTTCAAGGCCATCACGAGCGCTGTCGGTGACCGTTCGGCAATGTGATCAAAAACCGCCCGGCATTGGCTTTGATGGTCGTGACATCGCTGAAGCGATTCCAGAATGTCATGAATATCCAACCGGCCGGCAAAATATTTTTCCACCCATCGATCCAGATCGGTATGCACTGGAATGATGTCATGGCACCATCCTGCTATTTTCTGGATGATATCTCGCTCCAAAGATTTTCTGTCTTTTTCCTCCTGAAACTCGATTGTTTCCAGGACATTCATGATGCCCCGCAGATTTTCGGATTTCACAAAATGGGAGCCAAACCCTAAGCGAACGCAGTCGATCCCTTTCATTTCGTATCCGGTCAACCCAAGGTATTCCGGGTAGCCTTTCGGACAACGGTCAAACATCCAACCGGTTGACCCCACATCCGGAAAAAAGCCGATACGAGTCTCCGGCATGGCCATACGTGTGCGCTCTGTCGCGATTCGAATGCCGGCTCCAGCAGTTATCCCTAAGCCGCCGCCCATGGTAATGCCGTCAGCGATGACTATGACGGGTTTCGGAAAAAGATGGAGGCGCAAATCCAGTCCATATTCTTTCCGAAAGAAA
>CAZPTW010000092.1:0-2194 GCA_964589235.1 uncultured Smithella sp.
CTGATGAGCTTTACGGAAGGTTCCGGCGGGCACATGAAGGTTTTCTGCGCGATGAATTCCTTGAGCATGTCGTTTTGAATGGTTCCGCCGATCTTGGAAAGGGGCACACCCTTGAGGTCGGCCACCGCGCAGTACATCGCCCATAAAACGGTGGCGGGCGGATTGATCGTCATCGAGGTCGTGACCTGGTCTAGTGGGATGCCCTCCATCAGGGTCATGAAATCTTCCAACGTATCAATGGCGACGCCGCACTTGCCGACTTCGCCTAGGGATCTCGGGGAGTCGCTGTCATACCCCATGAGCGTCGGGAAATCGAAAGCGGTGCTTAGGCCCGTCTGGCCTTCGCGAAGCAACATATGCCATCGGGCGTTGGTGTCCCGGGCTGATCCCATGCCGGAGAACATGCGAAACGTCCAAGTGCGCCCCCGATAGCCTGTCACTTGATTACCGCGCAGATAAGGAAATTCGCCGGGGACGCCGATATCGCGGGCAAAATCCATGAGTTTGATGTCTTCCGGTGTATAGAGTCTTTTGATCTCCAGATCGGAAACCGTTGAAAATCTTTCTTTTTGATCGGGATTGTTTTTTAACGCTTTTTGCACCTCGTTAAGCCACATCTCTGTCAGGGGACCGGAAGTCTCAAGCGTTTGGTCCGAGAAATACAATGTCGACCCTCCTTATCGATTACGGGTTATTTTTTTTTCGATGTCGCCCAATAAATGAGCGAAGAAACAACCTGCTTGTTCCCTGTCCATTCAAATATGTCATGGGGATGCCGTTTCAGGGAGAAACGGTAGGTTTCGTGCACTATCTCAAATCATGCGTCTTTGCAAGCACTATTGAAAGGCGCACCAATGAAACGCCCCGGCATGCGTCATACCGGGGCGTTGATGTCAAATATCAACAAAGATTACAGCGCGACGACGTTTTCCGCTTCCAGGCCCTTCTTGCCCTGAGCGATGTCGAAGCTGACCCGCTGTCCTTCGCTCAGCGTTTTGAATCCTTCCGCCTTAATAGCGCTGAAATGAACAAAAATGTCGCTTCCGCCTTCCTGTTCGATAAAACCGAAGCCTTTGCGTTCGTTGAACCACTTTACTTTACCTTCCGGCACCTTCCAAACCCTCCTTTCTAAAAATTTCACAAGCTCAAAAGATGACAATGGCGCAAAAAAAAGCCGCCCCATCGATCTTACATGGCGACTTCCTGGATTGCTTCAAAATGACATCCTTGTTTCTTATTCCTTCGCTTTTCACAGAACGCGAAGTTGCTTGAACGGTACGTTATTTCAGAATTTCCGTCAAGCAATATTTTCAACCGCGTCCTCAATGAGAAACGGGAAAGCAACAATCCGGCAAGAAATGTTCAGCGTGGTTGACAAGCCGGATCCATCGATAACGTCCGATGAGTACTCTCGATGCAGGCAAGGGGCCTATTCTTGACGTGGCGACTCTTCTTGAAACATCATCGATACTCTGCTCTGTCTTTTAACAATCTTGGGTTAATTTTTCCTGCAATTCATGTTAAGGAAACACGGCATGAGATGAAAATAGTCTCCGAAAGGAATTCCGAGGGGAATTCGACGGAGTCAAAAAATATGGCAAGGAGAGAAATCAATGGCAATCTCAGAAAATCGTCCCGCAAAGTTCAGCGGGGGCTCGCGTTATGTCTTGGATGACGAGCTGGCAAAAATTGTTAATATTTCGATGGCGCTGGAAATGCCGCTTCTGCTCAAAGGCGAGCCTGGCACAGGCAAAACGATGCTGGCGCATGCCATCGCGGAAAGTTTACGCATGCCGCTCATTGTCCTCAATGTAAAATCCAGCATGAAATTGATTGACGCCCTGTATCAATACGACACGCTGACCAGGTTGAATGACAGCCGGTTCGCCGATTCCGGGCGCGATGTCAGCAATATCGAAGAGTATATCAAAATGGGTAAAATCGGTCAGGCCTTCGTGGCCGATCACAAGGTCGTGTTGCTCATCGATGAAATCGACAAGGCAGACACGGATTTCCAGGATGACATGCTCGACATTCTCGATCAGATGCAGTTCGACATCATTGAAATTGATCGAACCGTCCGGGCCAAGCATCGGCCGGTCATCGTCATTACATCCAACGCGAAGAAAGACCTTTCAGATCCCTTCTTGGGACGCTGCAATTTTCATCATATCGCCTTTCCGGATCGTGATAT
>CAZPTW010000092.1:2204-9059 GCA_964589235.1 uncultured Smithella sp.
GCGAAAAATCATCCACGTTCACTTTCCAAATCTCAACAAAGACTTGGCCTCCGCCTGTTTGGAGACGTTTTACCGGTTGCGCGATGTCCGTGGGGTGGAAAAAAAGCCTGCCACCCGCGAACTGATCAACTGGATACGCGCGCTCCAGGCCGACCCGGATTTTCAATTGAAACAGTTGAAATCGGCGAATATTCCTTTTTTGGGCGTGTTGTTTAAAAAGAGCACAGATCTTTATCTGGCTGCGCATTCATCGTGATCTCCTATGTTTGTCAATTTTTTTTATACCCTGCGAGAAAAAGGGATTCCTGTGACACCGACGTCCTTTCTGAGGTTGCAAAAGGCGTTGGGGATGGGGCTGATCGAATCGCTCGATGACTTCTACAGTGTGGCGCGCAGTCTGCTTGTGAAAAGTGAGCGCTATTTCGACCTTTACGATCAGGTCTTTTCGGTCGCGTTTCGCGGCATGTCCGAGAAAGACTGGACCGACGTGGAGCTTACAGACGCCATCAAGACGATGCTCTCGGAGTGGCTTAAAGATCCCGGTGGAATGGCCGAGGCGTTGGGTATTCCAGAGGATCAGATCAAGAAGATGACGCCTGAAGAGCTGGTCGACCATTTTCTCAAACGTCTGAAAGAACAGACGGAAGCGCATCATGGCGGCAATTATTGGATTGGGTCGCATGGGACCTCTCCGACGGGCCATTCCGGATACCATCCGGGAGGAATGCGCATCGGCGGGGAATCCCGAAATAAATCGGCCATAAAAGTCGCCATGGAACGCCGTTATCGCGACTATTCACAGTCGGGGCCGATTACCGCCTCACAAATGGGGGAGGCGCTCAAGCGTCTGAAACATCTTCAACCTGCCGGCCCCCGGGATATCGTCAATGTCGAAAAAACAATTTATCAGACGATGCGAAATGCCGGCGAAATAGAAATTGTCTTCGACAGGCGGTTGGCCGACCGCCTGAAAGTGAAGCTTTTGATCGATAACGGCGGCTGGTCGATGGATCCCTATGTGGAAATCGTGCAGGCGCTTTTTCATTATGCGCAGTTTCAATTTAAGGAACTCGATATTTATTATTTTCACAACACGATTTATTCCAAGGTTTGGCTCGATCCGCACCGTTATAAAAAGCCGATCCCTGTGGATGAATTCGTTCGATCCGACCCCGAAACCCGGCTCATTATCGTCGGTGACGCCTCGATGGCGCCTTACGAACTCAACGATCCGCGCGGGGCCATCTATGTCGGTCAGCAAGAAGCGCGCCCTTCCGTGGAATATCTCAAACTGCTGGCCAAGACGTTTCGCCACAGTGTTTGGCTCAATCCAGTGGATCAAGATTCCTGGTTTTACACGTGGACCATCAAACAAATTGCCGGCATATTCCCGATGTTCGAACTTTCCTTGGACGGTTTGGAAAAAGCGGTACAGTATTTAACAGCCCGAAACTGAATGTTAAGGAGGTGTACGATGAAAAAACGGCTGGCGTGTGTTTTGGCAGCGGCCTTGATCGGCATGGGAATAGGCACATCGAATGCCGATCAGCAGCCTTTGCAGGTTGGGGGGGGGTCCCGGATATCAAAATGGTCAAGCCTGCGGATTCGGATGATTTGAAATACCTCGGATTATCAGGAAGTGGCACTTTTTCGGTGGAAGACATTAAAGCACAGGCCTTGATCATTCAGATTTTCAGCATGTACTGCCCCTACTGTCAAAAAGATGCGCCCAACGTCAATCGGCTTTTCGATTTGATTGAAAAGACCTCCCATCTGAAAGGAAAGATCAAAATGATCGGTATTGGCGCTGGGAACTCGTCTTTTGAAGTGAAAACCTTTAAAAGAAAATATCAAGTGGAATTTCCGCTCATCCCCGATGGAGACTTTAAGATTCATCGACTCATCGGGGAAGTCCGCACACCTTATTTCATCGTGTTGAAAATGAGAGGGCAGAAAAAACCGGAAATTGTTTTTTCCAAGCTCGGCGCTCACGAGAGTATTGACGCTTTTCTCGGTGAAGTCATTCGATTAACGGATATCAGATAGGAGAATGTTATGAAAAGATGGATGCCCCTTGTATTTTTTGTCCTGATGACCCATTTGGGCCAGGCCTGGGCGCTTTCAGACGCCTATAAGCATAATATTTATCCCGTAGAAAGACAAAAGCCGGTCGATAGTGTCCTGAAAGTCAAAGTGGGTGATCAGGCCCCTGATTTCACATTGAGGGCCGTCAGTGGAAAAACGGTTTCGTTGAGACACTTTATAGGCAAAAAAAATGTGGTCTTGTCCTTTGTTCCCGCCGCCTGGACACCGGTGTGCTCCGATCAGTGGCCGGGTTACAATATCGTCAAGGATCTTTTCGATGAAAACCAAGCAATTCTTATTGGGATCACCGTAGATAATATTCCGACGCTTTACTCCTGGACCCGTCAAATGGGGGATTTGTGGTTCGAAGTCCTTTCAGATTTTTGGCCCCATGGCGCAGTGGCCAGTCAGTATGGTATTTTACGCAGCGACGGCACAGCGGAAAGGGCAATCATCATTATCGACCGTAAGGGTGTCATTCGCTACATTGATGTTCATGACATCAACGAACGCCCTCCTCTCGAGATAATGATTCAGCAGCTTGAAAAGATTCGATAAGTTCTTGTGATCAGTTAATTTTTTTTTATCGACCGGACAGATTCTTTGATGGTTGCCGCGGAGAAAATGTCGGGTGACGAAAGTCATTCTTTTTTTCTTGACAGGGGGTATCAATTACGGTACGAAAAGTGACCGTAAGTCATAACAGAAGGCCTACGGTTGTTTTTTATTATCGACGTTGATTTACGATACCAACAAAAAACAATGTCTTCATCTGAAGGGGAGGAGTAATTGCGTTGAGCTCTGAAGAAAGAAGAAGAAAAGAAAAAGAAAATCGCAAAAACGCTATTCTAAAAGCCGCGCGAAGGCTTTTTTTTGAGCGGGGGTTCAAATCGGTCACCGTGGATTTAATTGCCGCCAAGGCGGAGGTAAGCAAAGGATCGATTTATCTCTATTTTGACAGCAAAGAAGAGATTTATACCCAGATTTTGATTTCCGCTAACATTGAACGTCATAAAGAAATTGAAAACTTCGCCAGGAAGGAAGGCACAGCCTCGGATCTTCTTTTGTCTTTCGCCCGCGACTACGTCGATTTCTTTTTGGAAAATAAAGAGTTGTTTCGAATTTTGATGACGTTTATGCTCCATTCAGAGAATATGAATTTGACGGAAGATCAAAACACGCAGCTAATCCATACCACCAATGAAAATATCCGTGTTATTTCCGAAATTCTTCAGAAAGGGATAGATTCAGGTGAGTTTCTGGCCGATCTTGATGTTCGGCAGGCGCAAAATGCCATTTGGGGGTTATTCAACGGAATCATATCCCTCTACATTTACACCGGTGCCCCGGACAAACGTGCGGAAAGAATTCATGCGACGGTGAGCCAAAGCTTACATATCTATTTGAAGGGTATCAAGGCCTGATCATTTCTTTTGCATGATTTTCTGAAAATCCTGTGCGGCGGCATGCAGCAAACGTTCGACGTCTTTTTCCAATTTCTCAAACAAATCGATCATTAATTGGGCCTGCTCGGTCAGACGCATGGACTTCTCGTTTAAATGAATGTTTACGAGCTTCATGCCCAGTCTTTCTTCCGAGGCCTTTAGGCGGCCCCAGGCTGCCCGATATGACATTTCCAGTTTTTTGGCCGCGGCATTGAGGCTATGCTCCTGAGCCACAGCCTTCAAGATATCGTCGCGTCCTTTGCCGAAAATGACTTTCCCGTCTTTCTCAATCCATATCTTGTATTTGATTTCCATTGAAAAGCTCTTTTGGAGTTTGGAAATGATGGTGTTTATAGAAGGTTTAGGAGAAAAATGTCAATGCATTTTGTGATCTTATTTCTTGAACCGTCCGAAGGTTCTTCAGCCCATGGACCGTTCGGTAAGCGGGGTCGATATTTTCTCATTGTTTTGCGCCATGTTTTTTGAAGGATATTTGTGTTATAAACAAACACTATATGAAAAAAAACTTCAGCATGCTCCTCTTCTGATTTTTTATTGGAGGGTTGCCTTTGAAGAGAGACCCGTGAGACGTAAGCATCGACATGAGGCAAAGATAAGAAGAAATCCATGAAAATTTGCACCTATTCATATGAAAAATATTTGGACATGGCGAAGGCTTTTCACGGTTATTTGGCCCCTGGATTGCTTATCGGCGGTTTCATGGTGGATTTGGCGATGAAACATCTGCCGGAGGGAGAGTTTTTCGACGCCATTTGCGAAACGCCAGTATGTCTGCCAGATGCCGTGCAAATCCTCACACCATGCACCTTCGGTAATGGATGGCTTTCCGTGGTTCCTTTCGGTAAGTTTGCCTTGGCCTTCTATGAAAAATCCAGTGGACGAGGCGTGCGTGTCCATCTTGATGCGGCAAAACTCAAATCTTGGCCGGAAATCAACGATTGGTTCCTCAAGACGAAGAAAAAAAGTGAACAGAACATCGAGCGGCTTTTGGCGCAAATCAAAGAAGCCGGGCATGGAATATTAAGCGTCCAAAATGTTTGGGTGAATCCCGAAAAAGTCCGCCGTCAAAAACTCGGGCCAGTGGCCATATGCCCCCTATGCCATGAGGCCTATCCGCGAAACGATGGAGAAATGTGCCGAGATTGCCGAGGGGAAACACCCTATAGAAACCTTGGGGCAATACAAGACACGAAACGATGAACCGAAATGAAATCAGGGATTGTTTTGTATCGTCTTTATGAAAGACTGCTGAACACGGCCAAAGACCGGCGAATTGCCGACCTACGAATCGGATTGAGTTATGTATGCGTTAAGTTGGATCACGGCCGGGCGGGGCTGGCGGCGGTGCTTCAGGAGTCGACATCGAGCCGTTGCGGGGCGTTGAAAGAAGCGGGAACCTTTGTTGGGTGTAAGGCGTCGGAAATCTTAACATATCTGACAGATGGGCAAAATGCTTTGTATCGGGCCGTGGGATTGGCTACCGCCAACGCGCTTGTGGAGCCGCGCGTGGAAGAGCCCGCGAATCATCGAGAAGCCACCTCTTATTTTAATTTTCAAGCCGGTGATCAAGTGGCGATGGTGGGGTTGTTTTCGCCGCTTGTCGAACGTATACGTGCCACCGGTGCCCGCCTGACAGTGATTGAAAAAAACCCGGCACGAATGGGATTATTATCAGCGGAGGATACGCGAAAGACGCTTCGAGAATGCGATATCGCCATTATTACAGCGACAACCTTGCTGAACCATACCTTCGAAGAAACCGTCGGGATGTTGGGTAACCCACGGATCGCCGCAATGATCGGGCCGTCCACACCTCTTGTATCCGAAATATTTCAAGATACGCCTTTGACTCATTTAGGTGGCGTGGATGTCGCCGATGCCGACCGTATCCTACAAATCACGTCTGAAGGCGGTGGCACCCCAGCGATGCGTCCGTATCTGCGATTTGTAAATGTGGCGGTGCATCAGGTATTGTCCTCTTCGAGTCGCGTCTTCGCTGATTCTGAAGCATCTGATCGATCGCTTCGACGGCATGACTGATTTTGTCAATGCCCTGGGCTTGATCTGTTGACGCTGTAGAAATGTCATCAATGATATCTGCCACCTTGCAGACATTGTGTGAAACATCCAGAAAGGCCGAATTGGTTTTGGACACGAGCTCGGCGCCGGATTTCACTTTCAGGACAGTGTCTTCAATCATCGAGGCGGTGTTTTTCGCTGAATCGGCGGACCGTAAAGCCAAGTTTCGTACTTCATCGGCGACGACGGCAAATCCCGCTCCGGCCTCTCCTGCACGGGCCGCTTCAACCGCGGCGTTCAGCGCCAAAAGATTGGTTTGGAATGCAATTTCATCGATGGTTTTTACAATCTTGGATGTTTCTTCGCTTGCCTTGGTGATTTCGTTCATTGAGGCGATCAAATCTTTCATCGTTTTTTCAGTCTGGGACACGACCTCTCCTGCATTTTTCATCAGGTTGTTGGCTTTTCCTGCGTTTTCCACATTTTGCTTTGTCTTGGCCTCGAGTTCGGGAAGAATCACAGACACCAACTGATTGGTGTTTTGATTCACTTTTTGAAATGTTTGTTCCAGTTGCTTGGACATCTCTTCGATTTGAACTCTGGCTTGCTTTTGCTCTCTGGCTGTTTTGCGTTGCCCTTGAAGCGCCTCTTCCTGGGTCCCGAGCGCGCTTTCCAAACCTTGGTTGAAGAAATAGCAACTGGCCGCACAGGCGGCAAAAGGACCGATGATGTTGGCAATTTGTGTGTCGATCAATTGATGAGGCGCAAGGGGAATCGTCGGCAGTTGCATGCCTGTCTTGGCGGAGTAAATCAAAAAAATGATCTCCAAGGCCATTATGGATGTCCAGAAGATCATCGTTTTCAAACCGAAAAAGGTTACCGCAAAAAGGGGGATAATGAGGTTCCATGCAATGGCTGAAGAATGAAGCCCCCCCGTCATCACCGAAAGGATGGAAAAATGCCAACAAAGCGAAGCCATGACAATATTTCCAGGAACAGCGATGGAACCGGTGGCTTTTAACGAGAAAGGAGCGACGAGAGAGACAAAAATCATGACCACAAACATACTGACAGCAAGAGTCGTGCTGCCGATATTGTACCATTTAACAATATTGGGTATAAAAAAAAGATAGCCGATGTGAGCAAAAATGATCAGTTGTTTGGCCCGCCTATAGGAATCCGCCTCCAGTCTGAGTTTTTCCGGGATGTACCAATTCATGTAATCCGCAACCTTCATGAACCCATATCTCCTCTCTACGATTATTTGAGAAACAAGCATATATTT
>CAZPTW010000093.1:0-9056 GCA_964589235.1 uncultured Smithella sp.
CCACGGCGGCGAGCGACCCGTTTTTGAGCTTTTGCTTGAACGGCACAGGCGGGGCGGCGACCGACTCAAGATTGACGGAACAGCATGAGGATGCCTCTATGGTTGGCAAGGTGATTAACGTCAGAGGTTCTGCGTTGACGGAAGCACAGCAAGCTGCCGTCGCAGGCTGATCTTTCAAGGGTTCGGTGGCCGAACAACAAGATACTTCAAAATTCAATAGAGGCTTGACCTGCTTTTCCATACCGAGCCTGGATAGCAGCGCGGCCAAGACAATAGAGCCGAAAAAGGTGATGACGACATAAAAAACTGTAACTTTAATCCCCAGCAGTGAAAGCAATAACGCGATAATGATCGGATTGAGGACCGGCGAGGAAAAAAGAAACGCCATGGTGGGGCCGAAGGGCACACCGCCTTTGAGCAAACCGGCGGTGATGGGAACGGTGGAGCAGGAGCAAAAGGGGGTGAGCGCGCCTAAACCTGCGCCCAGAAAATACTGTATCCATGTCAATTTGTTGGACAGAAAATCCCGGACGCGGGACGGCGGCAGGTATTCCATCATTAATCCAATGATAAAAGAAACGGCGACAAATATCAGGACAAGCTCACCGGCGATCATGAAAAAGAATTTTCCAGCCGTGACGAAATGATTTAAACCCGACATCGATGGAACCTCCAAGATCCTTGATCGAAAGTAATTGAATATGTCAACCTTTATCCCGGCCGGTTATTTTTCCGATTCCTTCCGGACGACTTTGAGGGCGTGGCATCGCTTCCATTTTGATTCATCCCCGCTTCAACAAAGGCGCGCAGGCAGACAAGAAGGATTTGCCGCATGTCGGGGGACATGGCGCTCAGAATATTTGATATTTTTTTTGAGGGTTCTTCCGTTATTCTTGACAGCAGGGATTTCCCTTCTTTTGTCAATCGGACAAGGCAGATGCGGGCGTCATCTGAATCCTGGTTCCGGCGAATCAGTTTCTTCTCTTCCAGGCGGCTGATGATTCTTGTCGCGCCGCTTTTGGTTACGGCCGCGCTTTTCGCGATGTCCCGCATCGTGCACTTGTTGAGCCGCGAGGCGGCACGGAGCGCGCGAAACTCCGCGTGTGAGATATTTTCGCAGCAGTTGCCGCTCATGCTGTGCGTGCCGAACTCATACATCATATCTTCCAGGAGTCCGACAAGTCGATGGACCTGCTCCTGCATATCGTCTCCTCCAGGGTTTGATCTACTGGAAAATCTGATGGCATAATTAGTTGATATAGTCAACGAAAAATTCTCCTGCCGCAGGAGGGTTGTTTTTCGACGGCGTGGGCAAATTCCAAGGCCCATGTTTCTTTGATTTGACGGACAAGGATAATTGTGTCACAAAAGAAACCAGTTTCGGAGTTGAGCGACGGGTGGCATCATCCTCGAAGACGGAAACGGTTTTTTGGGGGGGCAATGAAAGGCATGCTATGCGGAAAATAACCATTCTCCGGCAAAAACCTTTTGTGTCCCGACTTTTGAAATCATGGTGGGATCTGCAGACCATGCCTCGTCTGGAGTGGATGCAGATCGAGGTCACGACGAGATGCACCGCCGGATGCTTTTATTGCCCGAGGACGACTTACCGAGAAGATTGGGAAAACCGCGATCTGTCCTTTGAACATTTTAAGGCGATGCTTCCTGTGATGTCAAAAGCCAAAATGGTTCACCTCCAGGGCTGGGGAGAACCTTTCCTCCACTCCCATCTCTTCGACATGATCGCTTTGGCGAAGAAGGCCGGCTGTATGGTAGGGACAACGACCAACGGGATGCTGCTCGATCGTCAACGAACGGCGCGACTGATCCAAAGCGGGATCGATTATGTCGCCTTTTCGCTTACGGGCCTCGGCGAAAAAAACGATTTCGCGCGAAGCGGCACTCGGTTTTCATATATCCTCCAGGTCCTCTCCGATCTCGCTATGCAAAAAAAGGCGTTGCGGGTGGAAAAGCCGGTCATCGGTGTGGCGTATCTTCTGCTTCGGTCTCATTTGGCTGACCTCGGTCAACTGGTTCCGACGCTTGCCGAGACCGGAGCGCAGCAAGTGGTCGTCAGCACACTGGATTTTTTTCCGCGCGGCAATCTCCGACATGAAAGCCTTTCGCCGGGGAATCCTTCCGAATACCGGGATTTGAAAAATGTCTTCGATCGACTCGGGATAGAAGCCGAAAAAAAGGGTCTTGATCTCTTTTACAATTTGGTTTTACCCGCTGACAACGGTCGGTCCTGCACTGAAAATCCGTGCCGAGCCCTGTTTGTTTCGTCAGACGGGAGTGTCTCTCCCTGTGTGTTCAGTCATATTCCGGTTTCGAAATCGCTTCATACAGGTAAGGAAAATGAAGACGAATATCCAAAGATCATCTTTGGCAACCTCAGCGACACGCGACTGCCGACCATTTGGAAATTTCGCGAATATCGGGCATTCAGAAAGAATTTCGGAAAGCGACCTTACGCCTTGTGTCGTCGATGCCTCAAGCGTCATCAAGGCGCAAATCCATCTGTTTTGGGGCTTGATGGGTGAAGGATTAATATATATAAGGAACGGCTGATGCCTGTGGCCGTTCCATTTTTCTACTTTCTTGGCGGATCTTTCGGGAGGAACGATATAAGATGAAATCGTTTTGGCTGTGTTTTGTGCCGCTGTTCGTGGCCGTGGACGCCGTGGGGCTTTTGCCGCTTTTTATCAGCCTGACCGAAGGGATGGATAAAAGGCTGATCCGCAAGATTATCGTGCAATCCATGATCACGGCGCTGGCGGTGGCGCTGATTTTCGTCGCCGTTGGGACCGGAATTTTCCGTTTGTTAAATATCAGCGTCGCCGATTTTATGATTGCGGGGGGATCGCTCCTTTTTGTCCTTTCTATCCGCGATATTTTGGCCGCGGAGAAAAAGCTTTTGGAGGTTGACTTGGAAAGTGTCGGCGCGGTGCCGATCGGTGTGCCGCTGATCACAGGGCCGGCGGTTTTAACCACGTCGCTTTTGCTCATCAATGAACACAGTGCCGTGGTGACATCGCTCGCCATCGCCGCGAACATCTTCATTGCCGGTGTGATGTTCATGATCGCGCCCCTGGTCAACCGGGTGCTGGGAAAGACGGGTTCTAAAGCCGTCTCCAAGATCATCAGTCTGCTTCTGGCGGCGATCGGTGTGATGATTATCCGAAAAGGGATTGCCATGTATATGGCCCAAGGGATTCATCTGTGACGGGGGCTCCCGAGATCATGCAAAGCGATTACGCATTCGCGAAACACGTTTCACGGATGTCTCCCTCGGACGATTGAAGCCCAGAAGAGACAAAATGCAGAACGTCTCATCCCCCTCCTCATTCCTTTGGAGGCGGGCCCTGGTCAGGCTTTCCTCGCCGCCCGATGAAAAAGAGACGTCTTGTCGTGGGTAGGATCAATGTCCGCAAGACGAACAATGAGTGGACGAGCACGAGGCGCAACTGGAACTGGCCGACGATGAGCTTGACGAATCGGCTGATTTTGCCCAAGAGTATTTTTGTTTTCCGACTTTAGAAACCAGTTTTTTGGCTTTTTTCGACTTGCATTTCGGGCACACGGTTTTAGGCTTTTCACTGAGGCTTAAGGTGACGACCTCGAATTGTTTCCTGCACTTGTCACATTGAAACTCATAAATAGGCATAAATTTAAATCCTTGTTTTTTTAAAATTTAGGGACTTCTCCTGAAAAAGTCAATACCTACTGAATCAGCCGCACATCCGTGATGAAGTATTGTGTTTCACCAAAGCAGCTGGTTGGGACGCCTTTATGCTGCTCGTAGATCAAAGCCACGCGTCTGCCGGCCATCTGGTTGATCCGTTGGGCGACTTTGTCGTCCCGAATGCTAAATAGAAACTTATCTGGGATGGCGCCCGGCATGGTCACCATGGCCATTTCGCCTTCCCAAGTTTTGCAAATCCATCCGCTTTTGGACAGTTTTTGAACATAGCCGACCCGTTCACCTGTCGAAAAACTCCACGTCAGCGTCAACCATGTATAGAAGGTGACCATAGCGATCAAAGCCAGAATGAATCCGCCAATCCATAATTTCCAACGACCCATTTTATTTCCCCCTGCTTTTGCGGATTTTTGGCGTTTTCTTTTTTGACTTGGCGGCTTTTTTCGTTTTGTTCCTGGGGCTGGCTGTCGCGGGGGCGGCAAACATCGACGCGATGTGCCTGCCTTCTTCTTCTCCGACCGGTTCCTTGCCCGTGGTGATCTGCGCCGACAAATTTTCCACCGACCAGTTGAACATGACGGGCTTTTCGTTCCTCAGCATGTCGATGACGGATTGTAGGTCGCTTCGGCGGAAGCTCAAAAAGACGGTTCCGTTGATTCCCTGACGAGGGCCGGGTAAAACGCCCGCACGTTCCACGAAGGCCGCCATGCAAAGCAGTTTGTTGTCGGCATCGAAGAGGTAAAGGAAAGCGGCGTTTTCACCGTTCATGGCCCGAAACTCGTATTGATAATCGGTGACGGTTGCACTGATGTTCGGCATCACGGTCTCCTTTAGAGCGAATAAGTCAAATACACATCTCGATAGGCTTTCTTGGCGACGAGTTGGAGCGTATCACGGACAGTCTGCCTGTCCGTTTGCTTCCAGATCGAGATGAGCGTTGGATGGACTTCGATCAAGGTTTCTGTGTTCAAAGACGCGAACCTCTTATAGGCCAGGGGATGGTGCTGTCGGTAGAGATTTGCGACGGTGGAATTTTTCAAGTCCATTGGGGAGCCGATGTCTTTGGCTTTCCCTTCGATGGAATAATTCTCTCGGCAAAGCGCGACGATTGGATTCATCGTCAGTTGTTTATATTTTAAAAGATTTCTGTCCGTCATGAAAAAAATCACCACACCGTTACTGACCGTGAAAACGGTTCGGGCCGTGACATGGGGGCCTGAGGCTGTTGCCAATACCCAGACCGAACTTTGGCTGATGTAATGGATTGCTTCGCGCTCCAGATCCAAAAAGTCGATCTCCAAACGCTCCATCTCTTACCCCCGGCATCGCTTCCAGGTCGAACGTCATCGAAAACGACTTTCAAACGAAAGCCACATCGCTTCTTCGCGAATATTTGACATGAATTGAAGGAGAATTCAATAGGATTTTCTTTTTCGCCATGCGCGATGGGTCTCGATATCCGGGCGTCGAATCATCAAAAACATTGCCACTGTGCGGAAGGTATGGTATTTTGGCCAGCAAACGTGCAATGCGGTAAACGTGTTCCAGAATCATCGACGGCGAGGAGCTCTACATGAAAATACGGGTGTTAGGTTGTCATGGTTCTCAACTTCCCCATCATAACATCACCAGTTTCTTACTCGAAAAAAATATTTTGATCGACGCCGGAACGGTGACACAGGCGCTGACGCTGGAAGAACAGTTGCGCATCGAATGTATTTTTGTGACGCATGCGCATCTGGATCATATCCGGGACATCGCCTTTCTGGCGGATAATCTCTACTATGGCAGGCGGAAGAAACCTCTGGTGATTTTAAGCAGCCGAGGGATCTTGGACAGCATTCACCGTCACTTGTTCAATAACGTCATTTGGCCGGATTTTTCGAAAATTCCCAGTATGAAGGAGCCGTTGATTCGTTTTCAGGCGATTGCCCCTGGACGAAAGAAAACAATCGGGGGTTTCGAGGTCAGAGCGGTCAATCTCAATCATACCGTGGAGACGCTGGGGTTTATGATCCGCTCGAAAGACAAGGCCGTTTTGTTTCTTGGAGACACGGGGCCGACGGAAACCGTCTGGAAAGTCGTCAAGACCGTCAAGGACATCAAAGCCGTCTTCATCGAGACCTCTTTGCCCGGCAGCTTACAGAACATCGCCGACAAAACAGGACACCTGACCCCCATTTCGTTGAATGCCGAGTTGAGAAAATTGAAGGCCGCCCGCCCGGACATCTACCTTTATCACATGAAACCCCGCTATGCAGAGGAAATCCGGCATGAAGTCGCCGTCATTCAGGATAGAAAGATTCATATCATTGAAGACGGCCAAGTCATCCGTCTTTGAAACGTCGAATGTCTATGAATCAATCCCATCCCGATGCCGATCTTTCAGGCCTGAATATCGATGTCATGCATTTCGGTCTGGAGGCGATCACACGGCTTTTGTCCCGTTTCGGCCACCCGCAAAAAGACGTTCCGGCGGTGCACATCGCCGGGACCAACGGCAAAGGTTCCACCGCCGCCATGACGGCGTCCATCCTGAGCCGGGCCGGATACCGCGTCGGACTCTACACCTCGCCGCATTTGGTGGATGTGCGGGAGAGAATTGTCGTCAACGGCCGCAAAATCCCCCGCCGGGTTTTTCACGGTATTTTGGCGGAGATTAAAAAGCGGACCGATCAGCCGGTCACCTACTTTGAGGTTCTCACCGCTGTCGCTTTCATCTATTTTCAGCGTCAAAAAGTCGATCTGGCGGTATTGGAGGCAGGCTTAGGCGGCAGGCTCGACGCGACCAACGTTTGCCATCCGTTGGTTTCCGTGGTCACGAATATCAGCTTGGAGCACGCCGCCTATCTGGGGAAAACGTTGACCGCCATTGCCGGAGAAAAAGGCGGCATCATCAAACGAAACGGCGTTTGTCTTACGGCGGCCCGCCCCAAAAAAGTGTTGGACGTCTTAGCGGATATCTGTCGGAAGCGCCATGCCCGTCTTTTCCGTTTGGGGGCGGATTTTCGTGTGAGGGTCGGTCGGAACGGACAGCTGTCCTACAAAGGGATCAAGGGGGAGATGAAAGGATTGGCTCTTTCTTTGATCGGACGATACCAGCGCGAAAATGCCGCTTTGTCCCTTGCCGTCGTGGAAATTCTCAACCAGAAGGGCTATCGGATTGGAGAGGAGGCCGTGCGCCGGGGACTTTTGCAAACCCGCTGGGAGGCAAGATTTGAAATACTCAAGACGCGACCGCTTTTCGTTCTCGACGGTGCGCACAATCCGGCCGGGTTGGCGGCGCTGGAGAGAGCGCTGGATCGGGCGTTTTCCGGCAGACGGCGGATCTTCATTTTTAGTGTGCTTGCGGACAAGGATTATCGGCGAATGCTATACAGATTGGGGCCGCAGGCCAGTCGGATTTTGTTGCCCCCGATCCACACGAAACGGGCTGTCGCGCCGAAAGTGCTTGCGGATATCCTCGGCGAAAAGGGGTGGCCGTCTCTGGTTTGCCGAAGCGTCAAGGACGCTGTGGCAAAGGCCCTGCATGCGGCAGGCGAAAAGGATTTGATTTGCGCCTGCGGGTCCCTTTATTTAGCCGGAGAGATCAAACAATTATTTCCAGAAATTATTTGTTGTGATAAGAAGCCCGCACTATGACGCGTCTGGTTTTTCATGTTTTGCTGACCGGTTTGATGGCGACGTTTCTCGTGGCGTCTCCTGCACACATTCATTGCGTCTTGGCGGATGAGCCGCTTTCGGCCTCGGTACGGGCGAGTGGATCGCCCCCTGAATCATTTGCGCCTTGGGTCGCCCGGCAGGACGTCAAGGAGAAGGAGGCGGTTCCGGCGGCGCAATCTTTCCAAAGAAATTCACAAGAAAAAGAGCCGAACGATCCGGCCTCTGAAACCGTTGATTCAAAGGATCGGACGTCGTCCGCTCCTTTTGCCGGAGCCGAGCGACTGCCTGGACTGAAACCGGCGGATGGTCCGGTGACGATTGAGGCGGACAGTTTATCATACGATCAGGCGCGGGATGTTTACGCGGCGGAAGGCAATGTGGTCATCACCTATGGAGACGGGGTGATGAAGGCCGCCCGCGTGGAATTTGATCGGAAGAACAATTTCGCGACGGCCCAGGGCGGCGCATTTCTGAAAATGGCCGAGGATTCGCTTTCAGGCGATAAGATCGTGGTGAATGTGGAGGATAAAACCGGCGTCGCGTTCAACGCGAGGGTTTTTTACGCACGGAATCATTTTTACATCCGAGGCGACAAAATCGAGAAGTCCGGTGAAAATACTTATGTCATCGAACAACCGGTGGCGACCACCTGCGACGGCGAAAATCCCGACTGGCAGTTGAAGGGGGCGAAAATGAGCGTAACCGTCGAAGGATATGGTTGGGTGACGCATGCCCGGTTGATCACGGGAGGCATCCCGGTCTTCTACTCGCCGATCGTCGCCTTTCCGGCGAAAACCGAGCGGCAATCCGGGTTTTTATTTCCCTATTTGGCCTACTCCCGGGGGAAAGACGGACTGGACATTGAACTTCCCTTCTTCTGGGCGATCAGCCCTCAACTCGACGCCACGTTCTATTCCCGATATATGGAGAAGAGAGGCTACAAACAGGGGGTGGAATTTCGCTATTTCATCGGCAGCCGATTTTTGGGAACGCTCTATGCCGACTTTATGGAAGACGAAAAGCGTGTAACGGAGACGGGTGGTGACACTTTGGCCCGAGATTGGCAGGAGATGCATCGGCGATGGTCCTATTATGTGAACACGGAAACCAAGATCGATTCACGTTTTTATCTGCGCACGGATCTCGCAAGGGTGTCAGACGCGTGGTATTTTCGCGATTTCAACGCTCACAACTATTATTTGAGTCATTTCAACCCTTCGGGGGATGATCCGTTCAGCCGGGTATCGTTTCAAGGAAATGAATCCCTGCGCTTTTTGGAGTCGACCGCCCGTCTGGTCAAGAGCTGGGATTCTTTTAGCGTGACGGCCCGGATCAGTTCTGTTGACGATTTCGCCAAAACCAACAACGACGAGACGCTTCAAAAATATCCGGAGATTATTTTTACAGGGATTCGCCGGCCGTTTTTTTCCTTGCCGCTCTTTTTGGGCGTCAGCGGTGTCTATGACTATTTCTACCGACGCCAGGGGGATCGAGGGCATTATGTCGATATCGCTCCAACATTGACACTGCCTATGAGAGTGTCGAATTATCTGACTCTCACCCCTTCGGTCACCGTGCGGGAAATTTACTGGAACCGCGACGACGATTTGGCCGCGTCCGAAAACCGCAGCGGGGACAGGACCATTTATAACGTCGGTCTGATGGCGAGCAGCCGTCTGTATCGAGTATT
>CAZPTW010000094.1:0-9028 GCA_964589235.1 uncultured Smithella sp.
AAATCAAATCCCAGGATGAAGTCCAAGAAGACGTTGCGCCAGACAAGGAAGAGGTACAAGTGGCATCTCTTCAGGATTTGGCTGGAGAAGCGCCGGTGATTCGATTGGCCAATTCTATCTTTGCCCAGGCTATTCGGGATGGCGCAAGTGACGTGCACATCAGTCCGCAACAGAATTCTGTCCAGTTGAGATTTCGTATTGATGGGAAATTGCTGGAGGTTCCGTCGCCACCTAAATCTTTGTTCTTGCCAATTATAGCACGAATGAAGATTCTGGCGAATATGGATATTACCGTTTCTCGTATTCCTCAGGACGGACGTTTTACCCTCAAGCTTGACAAAAAAGAAATCAATGTTCGCGTGTCGACCATCCCAACAATCTATGGCGAAAATATGGTCTTACGACTTTTAGATACAAGTGGTGGCGTTTACTCTCTTGATCGGCTGGGAATGATTCAGCAAGACATGGAAAAAATAGAAAAGGTGTGTAATAAACCTTATGGAATGATTTTGAGCACCGGGCCTACCGGAAGCGGTAAGAGTACAAGTCTTTATGCAATATTAAACGCCATTAACAAACCAGATATCAATATTATGACGCTGGAAGATCCCGTTGAATATCGTATCAATAATATCCGGCAGGTCCAGCTTAATCGAAAAGCCGGAATGACTTTTGCGAGTGGATTAAGATCCATTCTTCGGCAGGATCCAGATGTGATTATGGTTGGTGAAATCCGTGATAGTGAGACTGCCGCCATTTCGGTTCAGGCGGCGCAAACAGGTCATCGCGTCTTAAGTACCGTCCATACCAACGATGCCGCAGGGGCCATAGCTAGATTTATTGATATGGGCATAGAACCGTTTTTGGTGTCGTCCGTTTTGCTTGTATCCTTTGCCCAAAGACTCGTTCGCACCGTCTGTCCCTATTGCAGGGAACAATATTATCCTTCAGAGAAGGCATATTCGGTATTAGGCATTACAGCAGAAGAGGCAAAGAACGCTAATTTCCAAAAGGGTAAAGGTTGTTATCAATGCAAAAACACTGGTTATAAGGGAAGAACAGGGCTTTTCGAAGTGCTGATCAACGACGAAATGATTCAAGACATGATTTTGAAAAAGAAATCGAGTCAGGAAATTAGACGGGCAGCCATTGAATCGGGCAATTTAAGGACCTTACAAAAAGATGCGGCAGTCAAAGTTTTGCAAGGGATAACGACACTAGAAGAAGCGTTGTCTGCTGTTATGACTTGATAAGGGAAAGAATCATGGCCACGTACTATTATAAAGCAATAAGTGAAACCGGAAATTCTCTTTCAGGGACTCTGGAAGCGGAATCTCTTCAAAACGCCCATGCCATTCTAATTGCTCGTGGTCTAACCCCGTCAGAGGTCAAAGAAGCAAAAACAGCAAGAACTGAGGGAATCGGGTCGCGGATCAAAGCGTTGACCCAAAGGATTAAACCAAGCGAATTGATTTTATTCACCAAACAATTTAGATCCATGCTCAATGCCGGGGTTCCCATTCTGAGAATTATGCAAGTATTGGAAGCTCAGACTGAAAGTCGCCCGTTACGAGCAGCGATAACTGGAATCATCATCGATATTCGTCAAGGTGCCACAATTTCAGATTCTTTTGAGAAATACCCCAAAATTTTCTCTCCCCTTTACTGTAGCATGATTAGAGCCGGTGAAGTCAGCGGTAATGTTTCAAGTGTATTGGACCGTTTAATTTACATCATCGAGCATGAGGCAAAAATCAAAGCGGATATTCGGTCCGCCCTTCAATATCCGATTATCGTTGTCATTGCTTTAGGCATAGCTTTTATCGTTTTGCTGACCATGGTCATTCCTCAATTCGTCAGTATTTTTAGCAAAGCAGGTCTTCATTTGCCATTGCCGACAAAAATTGCCATGCTTCTATACAGTATTCTGAAAAACTACTGGTATCTCATCATTTCTTTATTGGTCGTCGTTGTGATTGTTTTGACTCATTTTTTCAAAACACCCAAAGGGAGCCTCATCAAAGATCGCTTTTTATTGGGCGTTCCTATTTTAGGACCGCTCTTTCAGAAAGCGGCCATGTCAAGATTTGCTAGTATTTTTGCCATATTACAGACAAGCGGTGTCCCTGTTATGCAATCGTTGACCATATTGTCAGATACCATCGGCAATTCCGCTATTGCGAAATCCTTTGAGCATGTGAGGGAAAAGATTCAGGAAGGAGCGGGGATTGCAACACCCCTAAAGACCGCACAATATTTTACACCTATGGTGATTGATATGATTGCCATTGGTGAAGAATCCGGAAATATAGACGAAATGCTTCGCGAAATATCTAAGCATTACGATGATGAAGTGGAATATGCCGTAAAAGCGCTTTCAGATGTTATTGGGCCAATATTGATTGTTGCGCTTGCTGCGGTTGTCGGATTTTTTGCCCTAGCCGTTTTCCTGCCGATGTGGGATATGACCAAAATAGTTTCAAAACATTGAATCTCTATGAAAAAGAAAAATTTTTACGTGAATTTGTACATTCTGATTCCTGTCATTTATACAGGACTTACAATTTTAGGCGTGATCATTTCTTATCAAATTGCCGCAATGCCTGAAAAGACTTCACATCCTTTCATCGCAAATGTATTTTCGGTGGCCTTCTTTGTTGGGTGTGTTTCTTTTTTAGTCAGTTTTTTTATCCTGCGTATGCTGTTGAAGCCTCTCGTCGATTTTGTCGAAAAAACGAAAAAAATGCCAATTTTTTCAAGCGCAAAGGCAGATAAATCGAGTAATATTACAGAGGATTTAAGTCAAATTAATAAAGTATTCGACAATGTCGCAAATATTTTGAGCAATGTTGAAGCCAAGGAACTATTTCCGCATATTATCGGAACAAGTGCGGCCATGCGAAATATTTTTACACAAATTATCAAGGTGGCCCCGACTGATTCCACTGTTTTAATCACCGGTGAAAGCGGTACAGGTAAGGAAATGATTGCATCGAGTATTTATGAGCATAGTTTGCGGAAAGGAAAGCCTTTTATAGCTATAAACTGTGTGGCGATTCCGGAAGGTCTGCTGGAGAGTGAACTTTTCGGTCATGAAAAAGGGGCTTTTACGGGAGCGACTGCCCAGAAAAAAGGGAAATTTGAATTAGCTGACGGAGGAACGGTTTTTTTAGATGAAATCGGCGATATGCCGATGGCGACACAAGCTAAACTTCTTCGAGCCTTGCAGGAAAAAGAGTTTGAAAGAGTGGGGGGAAGTAATCCGATTAGGGTCGATGTGCGCTTTATTGCAGCGACCAACAAAAACTTACCACAATTGATTAAGGAAGGGAAGTTTAGAGAGGATCTGTACTTTCGGTTAAATGTTTTTTCTATCTCATTACCGCCACTTAGAGAGCGACGCGAGGACATATCTCTTTTGGCAAGTTACTTCTTAGAGAAATCACCGAAACCTGCAAAGTTGTCTGCTGCAGCTTTGCAGGTTTTAATCGGTTATAACTGGTCGGGCAACGTCCGGGAGCTGAAAAATATCATAGAACGTGCATCCATCATGTCGGAAGATGGGCTTATAGATATACACCATCTACCGGAAAATATTAGAAAAGGAACAGAAAAAATGGTCAGTTCCATCAATGATGATCTTCCTCTTGATGAAAGAATGAAGATTATTGAAAAAGAGATGATCATCAATGCGCTAAAAGAATCAGGAGGAGTTCAGGTCAAGGCGGCTGGGCTCTTAGGTATCAATCAAAGAAGTCTCTGGCATCGAATAAAGAAGTTCGAAATAGACGTCGGGACAATAAAAAATCTACAATAAATGTAGGATCTCTTCAAATTTTTAGAGAAAAATGATCATACCGTAATTTCTTGAGTTGATATTACCTCTATTAATCATTAAAAATTCTTTAAAAAGAATCTTTCCGTGGGCAATATATAATAATTGTTCCTATTATTTACATTAAAATAACATTTTGTTTTATAAGGCATATATCTTGCTTGGATGTTTATATAATATTTGAAATGAGTAAATTAAAAAATACGAGGAGGAATGTTATGAGAAATCAGAAAGGTTTTACACTCATTGAGATTATTGCTGTTTTGGTTATTTTGGGTATTTTAGCTGCTGTGGCCATCCCAAGGTATTTTGATATGCAGACAGAAGCGCAGACAAAAGCTCTTGATGGCGCCATGGCGTCACTGCAATCGACCGCGACTCAAGATTATGCGAATCAACTTTTAAAAGGAACAGCCAACGCGACATCCTACACACCGACGAATGCTAACGTAAATTTGGGTGATTTTACAGGAACAATCAGTTCAGCCGTAAATGGAAACGTGACACTTACTCTTACATCTGGTCCTGAATCATGGTTTGCAAATGCAAATAGTGCCAATAAGACAAAAACGCTAAAATTATTTTAAAGATTAAGATCTTGAATATGTAATGAATTTTTTCTCGGCTAAAGGGGGCAAGCGTAGTGCCGAAACTGGAATCCTTAAAAGATTACAAAGGCTTCACATTGATAGAGATTATTGCAGTGCTCGTAATTTTAGGGATTCTTATGGCTATGGCAATTCCAAGATATTTCGACTTACAAATTGAAGCTCAAAATAAGGCGATTGAAGGAGCAATGGCTTCATTGCAATCCGTTGCCAATCAGGATTATGCAAAGCAAATTCTGACAGGTAATGCCAATGGCACGAGCTATCAACCGACAACAGCGTATCAGATGCCAAACGGTGTACCTCTTGGGGATTTTAACGGACAAATTACGGGGTCTGGAAATAATCTTACATTGACGCTTAATTCAGGACCCCCGTGGTTTGAAAGAAGTAATGCAAACAAGTCAAAAACAGTTCAATTATTTTAGTGTTTCAAACATTCCAAACAAGTTCAGTTTATCGCTTACGAAAATGGAAGAGATAACCGACAACTTGTCGGTTATCTCTTCCATCGACAAATAACAATCATTTCATCCATTGTTGAAAAATTGCCATGAGTAATGATGCTGAAAAAAGAAAACAAAGAAGTTCAGCATCAAATCTTCTACAATATCATCAGATTATCGATTTCTCGATTTTAATTTCGTTTTTTACAATATTATGCGTTTGGAGTTGGAGAAAATGGCCGGATATACTCATTGATTTTGGAAGAGAACTCTACATACCTTGGCAAATCAGCTCCGGTAAAGTGCTTTATCTTGACATCGCTCATTTTTTCGGCCCTTTCTCGCAATACATAAATGCTTTTTTTTTCTACATTTTTGATCCTTCTTACACAGTCATTATTGCCATAAACATTGTAGTATTATTCACATGTCTTATTCTCATTTATA
Source organism: uncultured Smithella sp. (assembly GCA_964589235.1). Lineage (GTDB taxonomy): Bacteria > Desulfobacterota > Syntrophia > Syntrophales > Smithellaceae > UBA8904. Next base: position 5,337 of record CAZPTW010000094.1, read on the forward strand.
TTATTTTAAGCGAAGTGGCATCAAGGTTTACGGCAATGGTCTGTTGCTGTCTGATGATGTCGATCTTTTCTTTTTCTCAGTATGTTGGGATTGGAAATTATAATTTTTTAAGCCCTTACGCACATGAAAACACACATGGTACTTTGCTCACCCTGATCATAATTTATCAATTATGGCGTTTTGGGCAAAGAAGAAGAAAAAGATATTTAATTGCAGCCGGTGTCAGCTTTGGCCTTGTCTGTCTTACGAAAATCGAGATCATTCTATCTGCCTTAATGGTCGTATCCTTTTTCTTTTGCTTAATGAAATGGATCCGCAAAAATGAATCAGAGACAATTAAAACGACAAGCATTTTTCTTGTCAGCAGCATTCTTCCTATCGTTTGTTTTGGATTCTATTTCTTATCTGTCACAGATGTTGAAAATGCGCTCTCTTTCGTTTTCAAACCATTCATCACCTTATGTCAGAATAAAAAAATAGTGAGTAATGTATTTTATAAATCGTTGATGGGTCTGGATGATCCATTTCATAACTTTATTAAAATGATTCGCAGCGGCATATTTGTTTTAGCAGCGATTATTTCGGCCCTTTTTTTATGCCACATGATTAAAAAATATAAAGGCAATTCCGTGGCCGTCGTGTTTTTTGCTTTTATAATCGGTGTGATAATTTCTTTGACTTTTAATGTCGATCTGTCAGATATCGGTCGTCCTCTACCATTACTCAGTTTGAGTGCATTGATATTTCTTGTCTATCTATTAAAGAAATCAATTCAAGAAGATACAATAACTGCGATAAACCACATTCCCGTCCTTTTATTGAATATTTTCGGCTTTTTTTTGTTATTTAAAATGTTTTTCTATTCTAGAATGTTCCATTACGGTTTCTATCTCACACTTCCGGCGACACTGACACTCGTGTGTGTATTGACTTGGTATCTGCCGAAATGGTTCAAGACTCGTTACTTGGGAAGTGAGATTTTTTTAGTTTTCGTAATTTTGGTCTTTGTGATCTTTTCAATAAAATTTATAAATGTGAGTGATTATTACTTCAGAGCAAAAACATTTTCAGTCGGTGCGGGGAAGGATAGAATAGTTACCTACGATCCAAAATATGATTCACGAACCATTCCGTTTTCTCAAGCCATTGCATGGATCAAGGCCAATGTTGCAGAAACTGACTCGTTGATTGTTTTTCCTGAAGGAATTATGATAAATTTCTTGACAAAGCGTATTAATCCAACACCTTACATCAATTTCATGCCACCGGAAATGATGATTTTTGGGGATAATCGAATTCTTGATGCAATAAAAATGAATTCTCCAGACTATTTTGTTATCGTTTCTAGAGATACCGCAGAATACGGATACGACATTTTCGGTCGTGACAAGACCCTTGGAAACGAAATCATGAACTGGGTCAAAGAACACTATGAACAAGTAGTTCTGTTCGGACACGACCCTATTCTTAAAAACCGCTTCGGTATAAAAATTATGAAACATAGGAATTGATAATGACGAAACGAGACTTTTTCCTTTCAATCTATCAACGTTTGACCATTTGTCGATATGATTTTTACATTTATTACGCTATCTTCTTTTTGATTTTAATGATTTTTTTTATTTCTTGGCCTATTGTGGGTTACGATACGGATCTTTGGTATCATCTCAGTGGCGGTAAATACTTTTGGAAAAATTTTAAAATCCCCATTGATGCCTTCTTTTCATACATTATGCCACAAAAGTCTTGGTATGATTATTATTGGTTATTTCAAGTCACTGTCTACAAAATATATCAATATGGAGCTTATTATGGATTAATAGTTTTTCGATGCGCTATTTTTCTTTTGACGGTCCATTTTATTAGCCAAATATTGATTGATCGAAAAGCGGACCATCGAGAAGTTTTAACGGGGGTCTTCTTTTTAACGGCCTATAGCATGGCCCTAACCGTTCGGGAATTACTCGTCAGACCTCATCTGTTTTCCTATCTCTTTATTGCCGTTTTTATATATATATTAGAAATTAAGCGTGAGAAAATGTGGTCTTTGCCGCTTTTGGGAGTTCTTTGGTGCAATATCCATGGCATAGAATACCCCGTTATGATTGTCATCGTCTTGGCATATTTGGCAGACATGTTCTATTTCGAAATCAGAAATCCATCAGACAACAGGATCATCTCAAAGCGGAAAAAGTGGTTACTCATCGCCACGCTTTACACAGTTTTTATTACCCCCGGCGTTAAAGAGCTTTTCTTAGCGCCTTTCACGGCGGCGGCCTATCAGAAATTTTATATATCAGAATTGATTCAGCCTGATATCAATAACTTGTTACGCTTTTCCGCATGGCCGTTATCCGACTTAATTGGAACGTTTCAGAATGTTCTGATTCTAATATCAGCAGGGGCTTTCGTTTTGTGTCTTGTGAGAAAAAAGCTCCGTCTTAGTCACATGATTCTGTTTGTGGCGGCTGTTTTTCTTTTAATAAAGCACAATCGATTTGTTTACGAATACATCTTATTGTCGCTTCCATTACTTCGACAATCGCTACAAGTTTCTAGGGAGACACGGTATTTAAGAAGAGATATTCCGGGAAAAGTCATCAATTCGTTCATTTTATTCATTTTGCTTGTTGCTGTGCCATTGGGTACATATGTCAGCCATTTTAAAAATAAACCTGAATATCCAGTAACTCAAATCCAACTTCCCGTCGGTGTTTCTAGGGCATTGAATTATCTCAACCTGAGTGGAAATGTCATGAATGAACCCAACACGGGAGGTTATCTACAGTGGATGCTAAATGAAAAATACAAGATTTTTATGGATATGCAGATGTCAATTTTTACTGATCAGGATTTTGCCTTCATCAACAACGCTCTTCATGACGAACCAACATTTCTCGCATTTGTGAAAAAATACAACCCTTCTTTTATAAGTGTTTCCCTAGACCGTCTGAACTTCTCAAAGTGGATCAATGCTCATAAAGAATATCAACAGATTTTTTTTGATGATTCAGAGGTATTATACATAAATTCTTTCCATTACCCACATATTGCCGAAAAATATGGGTTAAAAAGATTAAATGTCTTTGAGTATAAGAGCATTCTCTTTGAAAAAGAAACGAATGAATATCGTGACGCTATCATGAATGAGGTATTAAGGGTTAGAGAAATTCATCCGAGCAATGGCATTGCAAACGATATTCTTGCAAGAATCATGATGGCTAACAAGCGGTACAATGAAGCGATATCTTTTGCGGAGGCAATCATTAAACACTACCCGAATATCGCAAAAGGCTATATTCTTAAAGCAGACGCTTTAAGGGCGCTCGAAAAGGTTCCAGAAGCGATCGAGTATTATTTGATGGCCGTGGACCGGGGGCTCAAGAGCGATGAAACAAAAGTTTACTGGAATCTTCATACATGCTATGGGCACATGAAAATGTACAAGAAGGCTTACGCCGCTATGTTGAAATTTATCAATCCCTTCGATCCTGACGTAAATTATCGCGATATTTACGCATTAGGAATTTCTGCCGCGATGGCGGGGAAGAAAAAGGACGCTGAAAATTTTTTGAAAATCGCCCAATTCAAGGTTTCACAAAAAGATGACGAGTATATGAAGAAGATTCAATCCGCACTTCATGAGATAGAAAAAAAGAAAATGTAGGTGCTTTGAAGCATTAAAATTTTTT
>CAZPTW010000095.1:0-8958 GCA_964589235.1 uncultured Smithella sp.
CGCCGGCTGCCGTTTTTTTGCCGGCTATCCGATTACACCCGCAACCGAAGTGGCCGAGGCCATGTCCCGCCGTCTTCCGGAATTGGGCGGCATTTACATCCAGATGGAGGACGAAATTGCCTCCATGGCGGCGATTTTAGGCGCCAGCTGGGGAGGGGTGAAATCCATGACCAGCACCTCCGGTCCGGGATTTTCGCTCATGATGGAGAATATCGGTCTGGGCCTTTGCACCGAAACCCCTTGTGTCATCTGTAATGTACAGCGTGCCGGGCCCAGCACAGGGCTTCCGACGCTCGTCGCTCAGGGGGATATGATGCAGGCGCGCTGGGGCTCGCACGGCCATTATGAAATTATCGCTGTGTCTCCTTCAAGCCCGCAGGAGATGTTTGATTTCACGATTCGTGCCTTTAATTTGAGCGAGTATTATCGCCTGCCGGTCATCATCCTCGCGGATGAAACGGTCGGGCATATGAACGAGAGGGTGGTCATCCCCCGCGAGGAGGACATCGAAATCGTCAACCGTCGCAAGCCCACCGTGTCTCGGGAGGATTACCTGCCCTATGAAGCGGATGCAGACGGGATCGCACCGATGGCCAATTGTGGGGACGGCTACCGAATTCACATCACAGGGCTCACCCACGATGATCGGGGTTATCCTGCCATGGATGCCAAAGCTCAGGAAAAGATGGTCAAGCGCCTGGTGGATAAAATCCGTCTTAATCGTGACAAGATTATAAGCACCACCCATTACGATATCGACGACGCGGAGGTGGTGGTCGTTTCTTACGGTATCAGCGCCAGGTCCGCCATGCAAGCGGTCCGCAATGCCAGAAACGAAGGTCTTAAAGCAGGCCTCATCAAACTCAACACAGTCTGGCCATTCCCCGAAGAGCTGATTCGCGATGTCGCTTCTCGGGTCAGAGCCATCATCGTGGCGGAAATCAACGGCGGGCAGATGGTGCGGGAAGTGGAACGAGCGGCTTGCGGCGCCTGTCCGGTGAGTTTGGTGTCCAATTACGGCGGGGCGATTTTGCATCCGAACTTGATTGCGAACGCCGTGTCCAAAGCCATCAGAGGATAATGTATGACAACCGCAAAAGCTTTGAAAAATGTTCCACCTCATCCAATGGACGCTCTTTTACGGACAGAAAGAATTCCGCACATTTGGTGTCCCGGTTGCGGCATCGGAACCGTTTTTTCCGCTGTTCTCCACGCCATAAAGAACTCCGGGTGGGACCCGGATAGTATCGCGATGATATCGGGCATCGGCTGTACCGGGCGTATGGCCGGTTACATCCGCTTGGATTCGTTTCACACCACACACGGCCGGGCCCTGCCGTTCGCCACGGGGCTGAAGCTTGCCAAACCGGATACGAAAATTATTGTGGTTTCGGGGGATGGAGATCTTTTCGCGATCGGCGGCAACCACTTCATTCATGCCGCCCGCCGCAATATGGACATGACGGTCATCTGCGTCAACAATCTCAACTATGGGATGACAGGCGGTCAACAGGCCCCAAGTACGCCGCTTGGTGCCAAGACCACGACCACCGCCAACGGATCGCCCGAAGAACCCTTCAATTTCTGCCATCTGGCCGCAGCTTGCGGTGCGACCTATGTCGCCCGTTGGACCGCCATGCAGGTTCGTTCTCTGCGCAGCTCTATCAGCGAAGCTCTGGAAAAAAGAGGGTTCAGTTTTGTCGAGGTGATCACGCCTTGTCCTTCCTCGTTCGGTCGTCGGAACCGCATGGGTACGGCTTTGGAGATGCTGAAATTTTATCAAGGCCGCTCCGTGATCCGGGGCGATATCGATCCCAAAGAAGCGTCGATGGATATTGACCGAGAAATCGTGGTGGGCAAATTTGTCGACATCGAGCGGCCGACATTTTTGGATCATTATGAAAGACTCAACCGCATGAACATGCCACAGTGGCGATCCATGCATCCGGAACCTCAGAAAGGGCGGTAGGGCCATGCCCGATAAAAGGGAACGACATATTTTGATTACGGGATTCGGCGGACAGGGGATCGTTATGGCCGGAGATATCTTGGGGAAAGTGGCGACGCTTTACGATCACAAACATGCCACCATGACGCAAAACTATGGGCCGGAGGCCAGGGGCGGCGCTTGCTCCAGCCAAGTGATCATCAGCGGAGAAGAAATTCTTTTCCCCTGCGTGGAGGAACCTGAAATTCTGGTCTGCATGAGCCAGGAAGCCTATACAAAAAATGTGAAATCCCTGCGCCCGGATGGCACGCTCATCTGGGATACGGATTTGGTGCACACGCGAAAAAGCGACATGCAGTTTAAAACGTTTCATATTCCCGCCACACGATTTGCTGAAAGCTTAGGCACCAAGATGATGGCCAATATCGTCATGCTGGGTTTCGTCTCCGCCGTCGAGCCGGTCGTTCACGCCGACGCGTTGAAGAAAGCCGTATTGGAGTCGGTTCCCCCGGCGACCAGAGACAGCAATCTCAAAGCATTCAACGCCGGCCGGGAATATGGACAGTCCATTCTCAAAGGAACGGTCAAACCAGAGCCTGGGAAGCATCAGGATTAATTCACGTAAAAGACGTTTTTGTGGCGGCCTGAAGGTTATCAAGACCGTTTCCTAGGCTTTGACGACCGTCACCGGCATGATACTTTTTTTCCACCTCCAGATCGGGGGGGTCAAAATTGCACACGAATGGCTAAGCTGGATTTTTTGTGATCGGCACCGTTTTTCATGTCATTCTCAATCGCCGGGTTTTCGCAATATATTTCTCAAAACCGCTGGCGCGACGCGTCATGTTTGTTTTTGCGGTTTTGCTTGGCGTATCCCTTTTGCCGCTGGGGCAAGGCCAAGGCAAAAGTCCCGTTGCCAAAGTCACCGACTCCGTCGTCAAATCTCCATTGACAAAGGTGGCGCAAATCTCCAACCGTCAGCCGGGTGAGGCCATGAACGCATGGAGATCCCGAGGCATCATCGTGGAACGGGTCGATCAAACCATCGCGGAAATCGCGGTGAAAAACCACATGAACGCCGTCCGCGTTCTGGACGTGATCTTCTAAATGAAAAAAGCCCCTCTGAGTTACTCAACTCAAAGGGGCTTAAATGGTATTTACCAGCCGTCTACAGCCTGAACCCTAACCGGATGTTTTCTTAATTGTAGCCTTCCTCATACGCCAGCATATCCAAGTGCAGCGTGGCGATGTCTTCAACATCCAGATTGATGTCCGACATGGATTTGGGGACATCGACGATTTTAATATAGCGGCGGCATTTGTTGCAGACGTCGACGCGATATCGTTCTTCTCCTTCCACGGCGAAATAGGCCAGTGAATGTTGCTCTTCATTTCCGCAGAAAGGGCATTTGATGCGTCGGAATTGCCACTTGTAACCGCATTGGTGACAGAAAAGGTAGCGTCGTCCATCCTCGCCTTCCCGGATTTCACCGATTTTGGGCTCTTTTCCGCAAATCGGGCAGTACCCTTCGCTCCAGCCGGACTTGGAGACGACGGCCCCGTATTTTTCGGCGATATATTCCATTTCCGGCCGCAGGCTCTCCTCGACAAACAAATCGATCAAATCCAAATGTTCATTGTCTGTTTCGGCTTCCTTGGTGTCGATTTCCGGCGGTTCTTCCAAATCCGGGCTGAAAGATAAGCGAACCTGCGTTTCCCAATCGAATTTTTCATCCTGAATCAGATTGAGAACTTTTTGCCCCTCATGCGGCAGACGCCGCTTAGCGATTGCGACCAAGGAGTAAAAATATTCGCGGGGTCGGGTAAAATCGTATGTGTTCCCTGTGAGATCGATAAGCGGAAGACCGCCTTGCATTTTGCCGGGAATCAATTTTTCATCGACCGAAAAAACGGGTTTTACCAAGGTTTTGCGGTACTGTTCCCGAAGGATCAGGATATCCGCTAAAATATCGAGAATATCCGTGTAGTGGGGATTTGCGGCTTTGTAGTCTTCAATCGTTTTCAGCGATTCGGGCAGTTTTCCAGCCATAGGTTGAGCCTCCGAATATTTTTTAACTTTTTCAATTAAAGCGGCCGTTGGGTTTGATCCAAAATCCGCGCATTCATGCAAAGTCCTACGTCCCCTATAACCGCTTTCCCAACCCCGATCAAGAAGTATTTGTTCCGGACCGCCGGTCGACTAAAAGGCGTGGATTTGACGCGGCACCTAGGCGGGTGGGTCAAAAGAACACAAAAGTGATGACGACGAACAAAACCACCAGAATCGGAATGGAATATTTCAACATGTATCCGAAGAAACTGGGCATATTCACGCCGGCCTCCTCGGCGATGGATTTTACCATGAAATTGGGGGCGTTGCCGATATAAGAATTGGCGCCCATGAAGACGGAACCGGCGGATATGGCGGCAAGATAGGGAATTTTATCGACGATGAGCGCCGAGACGGCTTGGGCCTCCGGAGATCCGGGATAAAATTTCCCAAGCGCGCTGTTAAAAAACGTCAAATAGGTCGGCGCGTTATCCAGAAAACTGGACAGAATGCCGGTGGCCCAAAAATAATGCGCCGGGGTTTGGACGGATTGGATGAGCCAGGCCATTTCCCCTTCTTTTCCCGCCTTGAGAATGGCCAAAGCGGGGATGATGGTGATGAAAATGCCGGCGAATAGATAAGCGACTTCAAGAATCGGCGCCCACGTAAAATCGTTGCTCTTACGAACCCGCGATTTGGTGATCAAAAGCGACAGTCCTCCCATCAAGATTAAGATCAAGTCCTTGATCAAGTTTTCGATGGTCTGAGAAATCCCCCAGAGGGAGACCTCCCCAAGTTTGACGTTTCCGCTCATCAAAACCGCACCGATGATCCCCGCCAACAAGAAAAAATTTCGCCGTCCCTCGATTTTGAGCGGTTCGGGATCGTCCTGCGGCGCGGCGGTGGGGGGTTCTTTTCGATAATAGTATGTGTCCCAAAGGAAGTACAAAGCCAACAAAATGAGTGTACAGAAGGCCATATGCGGCAGGATGTGAAGCGTCCAGAAGAAGGGAACACCGTGAAGAAAGCCTAAAAACAGAGGCGGATCGCCCAGCGGTGTGAGCGCACCGCCGATATTACTGACCAGAAAAATGAAAAAGACGACGGTATGAACTTTGTAGACGCGCCAGGCGTTCGAGCGCAGAAGGGGCCGGATCATCAGCATCGACGCGCCGGTGGTTCCGATGACCGACGCCAGCAGCGTTCCGATGAGCAGAATGAGTGAATTGACGGCTGGTGTTCCTTTCAGGGTGCCACTGACATAAATTCCGCCGGAAACGGTATAAAGCGCCCAAAGCAGGAGAATAAACGGGATATAGTCGATCACGATGATGTGGATGATTTCATGAATCGCTGTGCTCCGGAAAACGTATAAAAAAGGGAGGGCGAAGACAAGCGCCCAAAAGGCGGACACTTTTGGAAAGTGTTTGTGCCAAAACCGCGGCCAAAAAAGCGGCATGAGTGCGATAGACAGCAAAATACCCGCAAAAGGAAGCGCCGACCAAAGCGGGAGAACGCGGCCCAGAGAGGCTTCTTCTCCGGCAAAACAAGGACAGGCAATGAAAAACACCAAAAAGAAGACCCAAACGAAACGCAAGCAATATGTCAAATTCATGAGGATGATTTCTCTCCTGGAGGGGGTTGAACAATGAGGGTGCGCGTCGGGTAAGCGAATTCAATGCCTTCCCGAGCAAAAGACGCGGACAAGTCGAGATTGATGGCTTCCTGGATATCCATGTAAAGGGCAAAATCGGGTTTGGCGACAAAATACACCACTTCGAAATTCAGGGACGACTCTCCGAACTCTTTGAAGTGTACACGGTCAAGCCGGGCGTTTTCCTGCCGGGAGATCGCTTCTTCGACGATCTTTTTGACGATCCTCAATTTTTCCGGGGGCGTCGCATAGGTCACGCCGAAACCAAAGACGATACGCCGCTCCTGCATGCGTTTATAATTCCGAATGCGGCTTTTGAGCAGGTCGTTGTTGGCGAATATGAGCTGCTCGCCCGAAATACTTCGAATCCGTGTCGTTTTCAGGCCGATATGCTCCACGGTGCCGGCGAGCGAATCCACCACAATGAAATCACCGATGATAAAAGGCTTATCCAGCACAATGGACAGGGACGCCAAGAGATCCCCCAAAATATTCTGGACGGCCAGCGCGACGGCGATGCCGCCGATGCCGAGGCCGGCGACAAGCCCGGTGATATTCACCCCCAGGTTATCGAGGATGAGAAGGAAAACGATGATCCACAAAACCAGGCGGGCGATGAATCCCAAAAGGGACAGCGTCGTGGCGCTTGAGGAATCTTCCTCCATGCGTTTTTTCAACGCCAGTCTAAGCCAGAACTTCACGCCGGCGGAGGCCCAAAGTCCACTTTGCACGATGAGAATGAGGATGACGGCTTTGTGCCAGATCGCTGCCACCGAGGGTTTGAGGGAGACGGCGAAAGACGCCACATAAATGGAGGCGACAAGCAGGATGAAAAAACGGGTCTGTTTCAACACACTGACGATGAAGTCATCGAGTTGATTGTCGGTCGATTCAGCCAGCCGACTGAGTCTGGCGACGAGCATTCGCTGAGCGATCTTTAAAGAAGCAAAGATGAAAACTGCAACCGCCAATGCGATGATCCAGCTTTTCAGGGTGTTTCCCAAATAGATCTTATCTAGAAATTCCACGTTCTCCTCTCGGGGATGGCTCCTCCCATGCCGAATCGTCGGTCAGGCGATATCCTGGGCAGACGGTTTATCCCGGAATGACCAAAACGGGGATGAGTGCCTCGTCTATGATATTCACGTCGGTGCTGTCAAACATGGAAGAATACAGTTTGCTGCGGTGGGTATGTCCGACAATAATCAGATCGATGACATGTTTTTGCGCATATCGAACGATTTCTTCGGCGGCGGCGCCTCTGACCGCGGCGTAGACAATCGTGAGTTTCTCGAGCAGACCCGCCGGCGCAATCTGACGGATTTTCAAAGCAATGGCGTCTTCATGGTCTGCGGGATAGCGGTATCCGGCCATCTCGTCGTTGACGTAGACGATGTGCAAACGACTCTGAAAAAAAGCCGCCCACTCAAGCGCCGTCAGGATGGATTTGACGTGGTCATCATCCAAATCAATGGCATAGAGAATATTTTCAAATCTCAGCACCGTGCCTCCCGTAAACCGGAGAGGCATTATATCCGATCAAGAACGGAAGTCAACCTTTTTGCTCGAACCCCTTTGGGGGGAAAAGAGTCGTTCCGCGGTGTGTCGACCGTCGGCCGTCATAGGATGGTGCGACGGCCGTTGTACTTTTCGGTGTCGTAGTATTTATCCACGTCGACGAGATTCAATTTATTGACGACTTCCTTGAGTGGAACCCCTGTGATTTCCCCCCTCGACAGGGAGACCATCCGCCCATAATCCTCGTTGACGAGCATATCGACGGCGGCGATACCGAACCAGCGAGCCATCAACCGATCGCGCGCCGAGGGGGAGCCTCCGCGCTGCAGATGGCTCAAAATCAAGTGCCTGGATTCAAAGCCGGTTTTGTTTTGGATTTCGGCGGCGACGAACGCGGCGATGCCGCCCAATGACGCATGTCCGAAATCGTCGACTCGCGCGTCTTTGACCACTTCACGACCGCCGATCGGTCTTGCGGCTTCCGCCGCGACGAGAATGGAATAATTCACCTCGCGGCCATGCCTCTGGCATAAGAGGTCGCAGACGCGGTCCATGTCGAAAGGATATTCAGGGATCAAAATGATGTAGGCTCCGCTGCATTCTCCGCCGCGCAACGCGAGCCACCCGGCGTGGCGTCCCATGGTTTCGACCACAAAGATGCGGCCGTGTGAACCGGCCGTCGTTCGCAGCCGGTCGATTTCCTCCATAATGACATTGACGGCGGTGTCGAAACCCAGCGAATATTCCGTGCCCATCAGGTCATTGTCGATGGTCTTGGGAATGCCGACGGTTTTGATCCCGAGTTTATGCAGCTTATAGGCGACGCCGAGCGTGTCTTCTCCCCCGATGACCACCAGGGCGTCAATCCCAAGTTTCTTGATGTTGTCGAGCACTTTCCCCGACCGATCGTTTTTCGGGTTGAACGGATTGGTTCTCGATGTTCCGAGATTGGTCCCGCCGTAATGATCCCACGTTCGGACGACTTCCTCATCCAGATGCCGCAGATATTTTTCGCGGCTTTTGGGATCGTCGGGATCGACTTCCACCAAGCCTTTCCAGCCCTCGGTAATGCCGACCACTTCAAAGGCAACCGAGCGTTTCGCCGAGTTATCCGGGTCGACGGCGCTCTTGGTAACCCATTTGATGGCGCCGTTGAGGCCGGGACAATCTCCTCCCCCCGTCAACACACCGATTCTCATCTTCATGGCGCGACCTCCTTTTCATGGTAAAGCAGTGCGCAAAGGACATGTAAAAGCCGTTTGACCTCTCGCTGGCTTTTGACATAATAACCGGCTTGGCTGGTTTGGCTTTTCCCCACGCGCACTGAAAAAATGTTTTCGGATTTCAGACGAAAGACCTGCTCATCCGTCTCGTCGTCTCCGGTGAAAAAAGCTTTTTCGAAGTTTTCGCAGCGCATCAACTCGCAGAGGGCCGCCCCTTTGTCCGGAGCGCCCGGCGGCAACAGGCTCTCAACGAATTTGCCACTGATTTGCACCGGAGGGGGAACGAGTTGAAGGACTGCGCGGTCAATCGCCTCTCTTGCGGACAAGACATTTTCGGCATGGCGGTAGTGGATGGAGAGCGTCGCGCCTTTGTTTTCAATGTCGAGTCCCGGATGGCCCGATGATTGAAGAAGATGCGCGAGCTGAATCTGCCAGCCTTTGGTTACGCGGATAAATTCCCGTTCACGCATCGCCCATCCCGGCAGTCCTTCCACGCCGTGATTGCCGATCAGATAGCGCGGTTCGACGCGCAAATGCAGCAACGCATCGGCACGCGCGCGCCCGG
>CAZPTW010000096.1:0-8932 GCA_964589235.1 uncultured Smithella sp.
TTCTATCTGGACGGCCCGCCGGATTTTCTCCATGTCGCAATCGCGCTCATACCGGGCCGGAGCGACGGCAGTCTCTTCTCCGGACGGGCCTGAATTTCAAACGTTTTCAGGTCAAAGTCGCCGGTGGCTTTGGTGGCCTTCCAGACGGCGAAATCGCCCAGGGCGCTGACATAAACCACTTTGAGAGGCACATCTTTTTCTTTGAGGGCGGGGATATCCACCTTCAGAAAGTCGCCGGTTTTCAATCCGTCGAGCATATCTTCCCGAACGTGGAAGACCATCCAAAAGTCCGAGGAATCCAACAGACGGATGACCGGGTAACCGGCGCTGATCATCTCGCCGCGTTCGGCCAGCACGTCGACGACCTCGCCATCCACAGGCGCGAAAAGCTTCGTCTCGGCGGAATAGGCCCTGACTTCCGCAACCACGCCTGCCGCCTGATCCGCCAAGGCCGCGGCTGCGGCTTTGTCCTCTTCCCTGGCCCCTTTCTTCGCCATGGTGTACGCGGCCAAAGCGGCTTGGGCCTGTTGCCTGGCGGCCTCGGCATTGGCCTTGGCCTCATCGTACTTCTGGGCGGATATGACGCCGTCGGCGTAGAGTCTGGCGGTGCGGGCGAACGTCTTTTCCGCAAGGTCCGCCGCGACCTCGGCGCGCTGCCAGGTCGACCGCGCGGCGCTCACCTCCTCGACCCGGGCGCCCCGATCCGCTTTTTCCTTTTGAGCGGCGGCCGCGCGGCCCGCGGCTCGCGCCTGGCCCAATTTGGCTTCAATTTCCGGACTGGATAACTCCGCCAACAACTGACCTTTGGAAACCCGATCTCCTTTCTTGACATAAACTGCCGAGATCCGACCGGGAATTTTTCCGGACACATTGATGTATTTGGCATCCACCTCCCCTTGAATCGTCAGGGGCGCGGGTTTGAAAAAAAACCAGGCGGTGCATCCGAGAAGGAACGCCGCGGCCAGAAGGCAAACGGCAATGAGCATCTTTCGGTACGTCTTCGTCATGGGGTCACCTCCGCGTAAGCTTTTCTCCGATACGCGTCGTATAAATCACTCAGTCCACTGGCTTCCAAGAGCCGAGCCAGCGCGACATCATAGTCATACATCGCCTGAAGCTTTTCGATTTTGATTTTCGACGTGTTGAGCTCGGCGTCCACCACATCCAGGGATGTCGCCATCCCTTCCTCAAAGGCCCGCTTGCGAATCCGGAGATATTCCTCGGATAAGGCCGTCGCGGTTTTCAGCGTTTCGTAGCGATCTTGAGCTTTGGTCAATTCCTGATATTGCATTTCAACCAGCGTGTCGACCTTCCGGCGGGCATCCAACGCCAGGTCTTCCACCCGCCGTTTTTGCGTGTTGGCGGCGTGCACTTTATGATAGCGGGCCATCCCGTCGAAAAGCAGAAAACTCACACTGACACCGACCGCCCACTTGGGCGTCGGAAGATCAATATTGCAGTTGTCGATTTCACGTGTGCCGAAGAGCGCCACCTGGGGGGCATACGTTCCGATTTCCTTCATGACCGCCTGATGCGCCATGCCTTTGCGCGCCTCCAATTCCTTGAGCGCCGGATTGCGCATTTGCGCTTGCTCCCGGAAGACCGACAGAGGCTCCAGTTTCGAATGCATAAAAAGCGGAGACGACAAGACAATAGGCTCAGACAAGGATAAAAGATGGTTCAACGCCGTTTGTGCCAGTTCCCGGTCATGAACCGCCCGGAGGTGCTGACGCCTGGATTCGGCCAAGGCCACTTCCGCGTGAAGCCGCTCCACCCGCGCGATCAGGCCGTTTTCCTCCATTTTTTTGGCCTGCTCGTAATGCAGCTCCATGGCGGCGACAACAGCCCGGCGCACCGCTTCCACGTCCATGGCCAGTTGCAGGCCGAAATAGAGTCGGGCAAGTTCGCTCACCAGCGCGGCATGCGTCATTCTCGTTTTTTCTTTGGCCGCCTTGAGTTTTTCATTCGCCGCGCGGTTGGCGGCCAAAATGCGGCCGCCGGTGAAAATCGGCCAGCTGACGTCCAGACCCGCCCGCCAGAAATGATCCCCCACCATTTGTTTTTCAAAGGAAGGAAGACGACTGTCGATTGCGGCGGCCACCGCATTTCCCACGGCCGGCGACAGGGTCAGATAAGTGGCCGTTATCCGGTTGGCCCCGATGATGGCGTCGCGGACTTCGTTGAGCTCGAGCTTCAACGGATCGTCCATCTGGGTATAGACACCGGAAAGGGAAACCTGAGGCAGAAAGAGAGCCCGAGACGCGTATTGTTCATAGATCGCTTGTTGTTCTTCCTGGTGGGCGGCCTTGAGAACATGATTGTTTTTCCGCAGAAGGTCCAACGCCTGGCTGAAATCCATCTCAGCAGCCCATGCCTGGTTTATGAGAACCGCGGTCGACACCAACCAGAGGAAAAAAAAGCCGACCCGTCGCGCAGCGGGTTTTATTGTCACGATCATGATTGTCCCCTTGCTTCATCTGCCGGTAAAAACCAACCCGGCTTGAAAGCATGATGCATGCCATCAGACAGAATCTTAAATAAATCAATAAATACAATATATTAAGTCGATTAATCCCCCGGAGGGCTTTCAGCCGATATTTTCATATTGAAAAGTGCCTTTTCAAAATGATAAGCGATTGTCGATATCGATCGGAGAGGAAAAGGTTATGCGCGCCGAAGATTTGAAACACGCCAAGTTGTTCGAAATCGACCCCAAAACGGGTTTTCCACTTCTGGAATCAAACCGCGTTTTCATCATCGGACAAACGGGACTGGCCAGGATGCGCAGCGATCTCCTCAACAGTTTAAACCGGGAGCGCATGGCCGCCATCCATTTCCGCTACAGTTACGAAACCGGTATCAGTCTTGCCCTTGTCATTCGGGAGCATCATGGTTTGGACAGCCCGGAAGAATACATGCGGGCCTGCGGCGTTTTCATGACCATGGCCGGAGCCGCAAACATCGATTTCCATGACATTCAGTTCAACTCGGAGGGGCACCTGGTTCAATGTAAGGGCGTTTGGCGGCATTCCATCGAGGCCGAATTGGCCCGCGCCGACGGGGAAAAGCGCACCGATTCTTCTTGCACCATTCTGGAAGGGATGATGAGCGGTTATGCCAGCGCCATGTTCGGTTCTGAATTTCTGTTTCGCGAAATGACCTGTCAAGGGCGCGGTGACGATGTCTGCTCATTCGAAGGAAGGCAGCTTGCCGACTGGGGACCGGATATCGAAGATCATCATAAAAAGACCATCCTCAACAACTTGGAGGAAGAGGTCACCCGGCTGCAAGCCGCGTTGACGGCCGCCCGGGAAAAGATGGAAAAGCAGGCGTCGGAAATCCGCGATTTGAAAGAAAGGATCAGTGTTCGAAACGAGCCGGGAATCGTCTCCCGAAGCGACGCCTTCGCCCGGATTCTGACGATGGCCTCCAAGGTGGCCCAAACCCGGTCAACGGTGCTCTTACAAGGTGAAAGCGGAACGGGCAAGGAAGTGATCGCCCGCTTCATCCATGATCATTCTGAATCCGCCTGCGAACCGTTCCTCGCCATCAACTGCGCGGCGCTGCCCGCCCATCTTCTGGAATCCGAACTCTTCGGACACAAGAAAGGCGCCTTCACCGGTGCGGAATACGACAAGCGGGGCCTTTTCCTTCAAGCCGGCAAGGGAACCCTTCTGCTCGATGAAATCGGCGAAATGCCCCTCGAATTACAGGCCAAGCTTCTGCGCGCCATTCAACACAAAGAAGTACGGCCCGTCGGCGGTCTCCACGATGTCCCCGTGCAGGCCCGGATCATCGCCGCCGCCAATCGAGACTTGAAAACCATGGTGGCGGAAGGACGATTCCGGGAAGATCTCTTTTTCCGCTTGTCGGTGTTTCCCATGACCGTCCCGCCCCTTCGGGAGCGACGCGAAGACATTCTGCCGCTGGCCCGTCATTTTTTATCCCGCCTGAAACCGGATCATCCAGGATTCTCATCGCGCGCCGTCAGGCTGCTGGAAATCTACCCTTGGCCGGGCAATGTGCGGGAACTGGAAAACTGGGTGGAATACGCGATCATTCTGGCCCCGGACGAACGGATCGGGCCGGAGCATCTCCCCTTCCCACCCGATCGGACGCGCTCCGACTTATTGTCGTCGCTCGCCGCGGATATGCCCACCTGCAAGGAGCTGGAAAAACGGTATATCGATCATGTTCTCAGGCAAACCGGCATGAACAAGTCCGAAGCGGCGCGGATTTTAGGGATCGGCGTCAGCACCCTCTGGCGCAAAGAAAAAGAGCTCAAGCACAACCCCGAAACCGCACCTTGAAAAAAAAACCATTTTACATCCCCTCCTGAAATGTGCTACTCGCTGGCTCGTCGTTCATCATGACGATTTCAGGACATTGAAAATTTTGATCACATCAGGAGGATCTCATGAAAAGATTGACCATGACCTTGGCCCTTGTGGGGTTGATGTTTATCTTCACCGCCGCGGCCTGGGCCGTCGACGCAAAAATCAGCGGTGAATTTTACGCCGCGGGAATGTATCTGGATCGGACAACGCTCAAAAAAGACATAGGCACAGAGGGCCCCAGCACGGCTTTTTATGCCCAACGGCTGCGGATCAATGCCACGTTCATCATCTCCCCAGGCTTGTCTCTGGTCACGCGCGCAGATATCTTGGAGAGGATGTGGGGGGCCACGCGTTCCGCGGCGGGCGCAGATCCGACATCCGCGGGCACCCGCGCTGAAAATGAAAACATCGCCTTTGACTGGGCGTATGTTCATTACAACTCGCCGATCGGCGCGTTTCGCGTGGGGTACATGAACGACAATGTCTTCGGGACCGTCTTCGCCGACGGCGCCACCCCGAAAGGGAAAATCGCCTGGAGTTACGTCCAGGGGCCGTGGTTCGTAACGGCACAAATCGTCAAAATGGGTGAAAAGAGCTATTCGGCGGTCTCTCCCGCGACGACCGCCTCGGATGTGGACAACGACAAGTACTGCGCGGCGGTGCGGTACACCTGGAAAGGCGGAGAGGTTGGCTTTCTAGGCGGCGTCGGGCATGACGCGTCCAACAGGTCGTCGGGCAACTACAGCGCGCTTTTCTACACCGTGATCCCCTATGCCGTCGTCCAGCTGGGACGGGTCAAAATTCAGGCGGAGGCCGATTACTTCTGGGGCAAATGGCAGGATTTCGACACGACAACCCCAGCGGTCCACATGAGCGCTCTGGCGGCGTGGCTTGACGCCACAGCGGATTTCGGCCGGTTTTACGTCGGCGGAAGCGTCGCGTATGTCTCCGGCGACGACCCCGGAACATCCGACAAAATCGAAGCCAACAGTCTTTTGGTCAACGGCGGCCGGGATTGGAATCCCTGCCTCATTTTGTTCAATTACGACACCTCGTTTTGGGCCGGCCAGCAAGTGGGACACAACCCCAGCGCAAGCCTGTCCCCCACCCCTGCCGCCCCCAACCCCTACGGCTACAATGGCGGCCCGATGACCAACGCCTGGTTCTTTCAACTGCGGGCCGGCGCAAGACCCATCGACAAGCTGGACATCATGGCGTCCGTTTCTTTTGCCAACGCGGACAAGAAACCCCGAGCCGACTGGTTGTACAACGATTACGGTTACGAAATCGACGTGACGGCGACCTATAAAATCACGAACAACCTTTCCTACTTGCTGGGCGCAGGCTATCTCTTCACCGGCAAATATTTCAAAGGCGTGTCGGAGGCCCAAAACGTCCATGACAACTATCTGCTGATCCATAAGCTGACGCTCACTTTCTAGATTCGGCGGAAGGCTTTCCTTAAAAAAGAAAAAGGCCGGCGGAACATCCCGCCGGCCTTTTCCCCATTCGATCATCTTTATTTTTTCTCCTCGATCATCACGGCCTTGTATTTCTTTTTCAGCCGATCAAATTCCGCGTAGATGAGTTTTTCGCGGTTTTCGTTGTCCGCTCTCGACTTGACCTCATCGTAGACGTCTTTGAGCTCCATTTGTCTGGAGGGGATCTGATCGTCGATTCGCACAATGTGGAAACCAAACGGCGTCAAAAACGGCCGGCTCAAGTCGCCTTTTTTCATTTTGAAAACCGGCCCGGAAAATTCGGGAACCATTTGCTCGGCCTGGAAGAGCCCCAAATCGCCGCCCTTGTCTTTCGTCTCCTTGTCCTCGGAATATTGGGCGCAGAGTTTGTCGAAATCTCCCCCGGCCTCAAGTTCCGTATAAATCCTTTCGGCCTTGGCTTTGGCCCGAGCGACATCCTCCGGCTTGGCGTCGGGCTTGGCCTCGATCAAAATATGCCGCGCCCGCACGTAGGCCGGCGTCACAAATTCTTCTTTGTGCTTTTCGTAATATGCCTTGACTTCCGCCTCCGTCGGGGAAGGCAGCCCTTTGATTTTTTCATTCATGTACTCCTGAAGCAGGATCGAATCGGTCGTGTCGCTGATCCGGTTGGCCACCCGTTTGATTTTGTCGATTTTACGGGCCCGGGCTTCGGCGCCGACCACTTTGATCTGAATGAGGCTTTCCAGATAATTCCGCCTTTGCGCGGGATCTTTGAGTTGTTCTTGCATGGCCGGGGACATCGCTTGAATGCGCAAATCGACATCGGCTTTCGTGATCACCTGATTTCCCCAGCGAATGACAACCTCGTCTTGCGGCGACCGGCTAGGCCCTCCCTGAGCGGGAGAGGCGAAAAGCGCCGTCCATCCCATCACCATCAAACACAACCATCGAAATCCGAATCCGCGTAACATGATGCTTGTCCTCATGACCCCTCTCCTTCACTAGTTCAATACCGACTGATGTTTCTTTTGAACGACCCGGCCTGCAAACGACATCCGCTCTAACACAATCGATTTGGGATGAGAATCATTTTTTTTCAAGATTTCCCTTCAAACAACCGAATAGAGAAGATGATCCACTAAAATGATCGTCAATTCGCTTGACACGGGTGATCGGTTTCATATAGGAATCGACCAGTTCATGAAAAAAAAAGACTCAGATGGGTAACCCATCAGCGGACGGCCGACATTTAAGGACGCAGCCATCGGAAGATTTCTGAACCTTCCACCGGTGACAAGACATTTCGAGGGAACGAAAACATGACAGCCGAAACGTTGAGAATTGCTTATGGTGTTGTTCTTTTTCTGGCCGTAATCGTCGCCACATGGATTGTGGCCGTCACCTGGCGATGGCGCAGGGTGCCGGGGTCTTTGCCGCTCATGGTTCAAATGGTCGGCGAAGGGTTCTGGACGCTCTGCTACGCGCTTTCTTTATTCTCCTTCATCCACCCCGCCAGTGAACCTTTTTTCTGGACAAAACTCATGTTCCTGGGCGTCGTCATGGTTCCCGCGGGCTTCCTCGTCTGGACCTCGCGTTACACCAGGAAGGACGGATGGGTCAATCACTGGACGATCGCTCTTTTGTGCATCGAGCCGATCGCATTCAATGTGATCATTTGGACGGATCACTGGCATCATTTGTTTTCCGGAAGCTACCTGACCGACGGCAAGTTGGGCATCGCCTTCGATCTCCATACCCTGTATTCCTACCTTTTGCTTCTGGCCGGCGCCGTCATGCTGGTCATCAACTGGTGGCAGTTGCAACCCGCTTATAAAAAGCAAGGATTGTGGGTGCTTTTAGGCCTCGTTCTCTCCACGGTCTGCAACGTCATGACCATCTTGCTTTTACCGGTTTTCAAACTGGATTTTTCCCCGATGGGCTTTTTAATCGCCGGCGTCACCTTCACGTACGCTCAGTTGAGACACCGGCTGTTTGACATCATGCCGGTCGCCCGACATACCATTGTGGACGGCATGCGCGAAGGCGTGGTCGTCCTGGACAATGAAAACCGGATCATCGACATGAACCCCTCCGCCCAAAAAATGATGGGACTGACCATTGACCAGGTCATCGGCCGGTTGGCGACGTCGACATCCCCCGTCTGGCATGACATCGACCAGAAAACCGCCGGGCAATCCGACGCGAACGTCGAAATCTATTTGGGAGAAGGAGATCAAAGGCGGCACATCGACCTGACGGTCACGGCCCTAACCGACAGGCAAGGCCAGATCGGCGGCAGATTGGCCATTTTTCGGGATATCACCCATCTGCGGAAAGTCGAAGGGGACCTTCGTGAATCCAACCGGGAATTGATGCGGAAAATCGAGGAAATCGAAGCCCTCCAGGAGCAGTTGCGCCAGCAGGCCATCCACGACCCGCTCACCGGTTTGTACAACCGCCGTTTCCTCGAGGAAACGTTAGGGCGGGAGTTGGCTCAGGCCCAGCGATCCGGCGAACCCTTGAGTGTGGCTATGATCGATATCGACCGTTTCAAAAGCATCAACGACACTTACGGCCACGGCGTCGGCGACTTGTTTCTGATCGCTTTGGGCGATCTGCTCGAACAAAAAACGCGCGCGGGCGATGTGGCCTGCCGATTCGGCGGAGAAGAATTTATCGTCGTCATGCCGGGAGCGCCCCTGGAAGTGGCGGCCCAGCGCATCAATGATTTTCGTCAGTTCTTCAACGCCGTCAAAATCGATGTGGCCGGAAAAACCGTCAGCGCGACGTTTTCAGCCGGCGTGGCGGGTTTCCCCCTCCACGGCATGGATGAAAAAGTCATCATCAGTGAGGCCGACCGCGCTTTGTACGCCGCCAAGGAAGCAGGCCGCAACCGCGTCATCGTCGCGCTGAAGGAATATGTCTGACATGAAGTCAAAAGGCACCCAGGGACGCCCGGCCTCTTCCAAATCCCCCATCACCTCCCCAGGGCATCGCTTCGGCCTGTCTTTTTTTATCCTGATTTGCTTTTTCATATCGGGGGCGACCGCCCTCGTTTACGAAATCCTTTGGATGCGCATGATCTCCCGAACTCTCGGAGGCGCGCCGTTCGCCGTCAGCGGCAAGCTGCTCGACACCGCCTGGGGGCGCGTG
>CAZPTW010000097.1:0-8924 GCA_964589235.1 uncultured Smithella sp.
GATCGGCGCCGTAGGTGACCACGGCGGGACCGTCGACCACCTCGGCGGTGGTGACATCCTGTGTGCTGATTCTGGTTTCAGACTACGTGGTCACCTCCCTTTTGCTTTAGAGAGCGGACATGGATCTTCCTCTGATTGAATTTCAAAACGTGACGAAACGATTCGGGAACCACACCGTCTTGGACCGTGTGAATTTACAAATCTACGAAGGACAGGTGACGACCATCATCGGATTGTCCGGCACGGGAAAGAGCGTATTGCTCAAACATATCATCGGCCTGCTGAAGCCCGATGAAGGGACGATCTTGTTCCGCGGGAAACCGGTCGCCGACATGAAAAGAGCCGAGCTGGACGAGGCATTCTCCAAGATCAGCTATATGTTTCAGGGCAACGCCCTTTTTGACTCCCTGACCGTCTACGACAATATTGCGTTGCCGCTTCGAGAAACGACACACCTCCCCAAAGCCGAGATTCACCGGCGGGTCATGGCGCGGATTGAACAAACCGAGCTGACGGAAGCCGTTCATCGTTATCCCTCCGAACTCTCCGGCGGCATGCAAAAACGGGCGGCCCTGGCGCGCGCGCTCATCACCGATCCCGAAATCGTCCTTTTCGACGAACCGACGACCGGTCAGGACCCCGTCCGCAAAAACGCCATCTTGAGCATGATCGCGCAATACCAGCGCAAGCTCAATTTCACGGCGATTTTGGTGAGCCATGAAATCCCCGACGTGTATTTCATTTCCAACCGAATATTGGCTCTCTATAACCATCAGATCGTCTTTCAGGGAACGCCGGAGGAGCTGGAAGATTTCAATCATCCCTTCATGGATGAAGTCGTCGGCAGCCTGGAGGGTCTGCAGAAGGAATTGACCGGTCTGTATTCAAGCCGCCAGTTCAAGATGCTCAACCATGCCCAGATGAAACGGGGCGCGGCGGGAAATTATTGCGTGGTCGTCTTTACGTTGCTGGGCATCGACAATATCATTTCCGTGTTCGGACATGATGCCGGCCAGGACGTTCTCAGGCATATGGGATTGCGCATCGATCATCATTTCGGCATGATCGGCGGCTTCTCCACGCGGCATAGCACAAGCGAATTCATCACCATGATTCCCTATTCCAACCTGTCCGAAACGGAGGGGATCCTTCAAAACTTTGTCAAAGATTTCACGGCGCAGCCCCTTCGCCCGTCGAGTCCGGGGACGTGCAGGATTCCCCAAGGACACTCTCTGGAAATCCCGCTATTGGCCGGCATCGCCGAAGGTCGTCCGGAAAACGACATCGACGGCGTGCTGGCGCAAGCCAAATCTCAACAAAAAGAAATCGGGCGGCTCCATTGCGCCGCCATGGGAGAAAACGCATGAAAAAATATAACCTAGAAACGGTGGTCGGCGTTTTTGTCGTGCTGGGCTTGATTTGTATCGGCTATATGACCGTCAAGCTCGGAAAACTCAATATCCTGGGGGGGGACACCTACCCGCTTTTGGCCAAATTCAGTTCGGTTTCCGGCTTGCGAAAGGACAATCCCGTGAGAATCTTGGGCATCGAGGTGGGGCGCGTGGAGAAGATCACCATGGACCAGGAGAATCTCAAAGCCGTTGTGCATCTCCAAATCAAAAAGGATATCAAAATCTACGACGACGCCATCGCTTCCATCAAAACCGAGGGACTCATCGGGGATAAGTATCTGAGTATCGATCCAGGGGGAGGGGGAGAGCTCTTGAAGCCCGGCGGCGTCATCACAGACACACAAGCCCCCGTCGATATCGAGCAGCTGATCAGCAAATACGCTTTCGGTGACGTGAAAAAAGACGCCAAGGATTCCAAAGAAACGAAAGATGAAAAAAAATAAACAGGAGTGTCGATCATGAAAAAACATTTGGCAGGACTTTGCATCCTCCTCATCATGCTGGTATCTGCGTTTCCGGCTTTCGGCGGCCCGCCGACGGACGCGGTCGAAAAAACCGTCAACCGCGTCTTGGACATCTTACGCGATCCCAAACTGAAAGGCCCGTCCGCCAAACAGGCGAAAACGGAAAAGCTCCGTCTCATCTACAAAGACATGTTCGATGAAATGGAATTTTCCCGCCGGACGCTGACACGGAACTGGAACAAGTTCACCCCGGATCAGCGCAGGGAATTCGTTGACTTGTTTGAACAGGTGCTGGAGAAAGCCTATCTGGACAAAATTCTGGATTACTCCAATGAAAAGGTCGTCTTTTATAAGGAGGATAAAATTTCCGACAAGCAAGTGGAAGTCCACTCCAAAATCATCACCTCTTCCAAGGAAGTCCCGATCGTCTACCGGATGATCAATAAAGACGACAAATGGAAAGTCTACGACGTCGTGGTGGAAAATGTATCGCTCGTCCAGAACTATCGGACCCAATTCAACGACATTCTCGCCTCCGGCACCCCAGAACAACTGCTGGACACATTACGGAAGAAAGTGAAAACCCACTGAGGACACCGTTGGTTCGATGAGAATTTTTTTTGCTTGGTTGACGATCCTTTTCTTGCTGATGGGCGCCCTCCCGGCGTTTTCCGCCCAAGATGCGCCGGGCGCGCAGAATGAAAAGTCCCTGTCGCAAGACGCTCTCGAAACGCCCGCTCAAAGCGCGGCCGACGGAGAACCGAAAAGCCTGAAAGGCGCCCAAGAGAAAACCGCCAACTTCGAGGAAGAGTATGTCGAGGAGGGCGACGCCGACGAGAAAACCCAAGGCGAACGCGTCGCCATCGCCGATCCCCTCGAACCGTTCAACCGCGCCATGTACCTTTTCAACGACCGCCTGTACTTTTGGCTTCTCAAACCGGCCGCTCAAGGATATAACGTCGTCGTCCCCGAGCCGGCGCGGATCAGTATCAAAAATTTCTTCACCCATCTGGCCTATCCGTCCCGCCTGCTGAGCTTACTGCTCCAAGCCGATTTCGCGGGCGCCGCGGAAGAAACCGGACGTTTCGTGATCAATACCCTCTGGGGCATCGGGGGACTTCTGGACCCCGCCGCGGGGGGGGAATTGAAACTCCAAAGACAAGAGGCCGATTTGGGCCAGACCCTGGGCGTCTACGGCGTGGGCCACGGTTTTTATATCGTTTGGCCGATCTGGGGGCCCTCCAGTCCTCGTGACACGCTGACGATTGTCGGCGATACGTTTTTGTATCCCCCGTCTTATATCAGCCCTTGGTATGTCAACCGGGGGGTTTGGGCGTTTGAGAAAATCAACAGCGCGTCGCTTCGAATCGGCGATTACGAATCGCTCATCAGCGCGGCCATCGATCCTTACCTGGCCATCCGAGACGCCTATGCCCAATACCGAGCCAAAGACATCAACGCGCGAAAAACGAGATCGTTGCTGTTCAAAGATCACGAAGACCCGACGCCGAAACCGGGCGATGGACAAAAGGATGATTTTTTGAGACACTGAACAATGGACCGAAAGAAAAGTCGATGGATTCAGGCTCCCTTCGGGAACCGCTCAGGGAAGTATCTCGGGAAAAGGGTTTTCAACCCGCTGACCGTCGCTTGCGTCCTTTGCTTGACCTTCAGTCTTCCCGCGTTTGCCGCCGGCTTGTTCGGTCCGCCTCAAACACCGTCGAAAACCACCGGGGGGCTCAACACCGCGGTGGCGTATTCCTACGCCGAAGATGTTTTCAAAACAACTTCCGATTTCGTCCTCAAACGGCATCACATTTATTCCCAAGCCGCTTATGGGAAAAATGGCCTCTGGGAGGTTTACGGCCGCCTCGGCGTGTCGGATTTGAAAATCGCCGACGCCTTCCGCTCCATGAACGCCCTGACCACGACCTCGAGAACCGATTTTGAAGAAAACTGGAAATTCTTTGGAACCCTCGGGGCCAAAGCCTTTTATCCGGCCACCCGCTTTGTCGGCGTGGGCGCCTTTATCCAGGGCACCTACCATTTCAGCAATTACACCGACAGCGTTCCCGGCGCGTACCTGGGCGCCCCCTTTGAAGCGGACCTGAAAATCAAAAATCTATGGGATATTCAAGGCGGCCTCAACCTGCAGGTCACGCTTCCTTACGACATCAAGATCTACACAGGCCCTTTCGCGTATTATTCGGACGCGGACGCCGTGCTGTCCGTCGATCGGCCGGGCCTGTCTTTCACCCCCCAAAAAACGGCGCTGCAAAACAAGTCCAAGACAGGCGCCTTCGGCGGGGTGGATATCCCCCTGGCCAAGGGGTTCCGGTTGACCCTCGAAGGACAGGTTTCGGAGCGGCTTTCCATCGGCGCCGCCGTGACTTACATCTACTGAAGGACGGATTGATCATGCAGACGAAAAAGACATCCTCAAGACAATCGAAACTGAAAATCGGCGTGCTCTATGGGGGGCGATCCGGTGAACACGACGTCTCGCTCTGTTCGGCGGCGTCGGTGGTTTCCGCTCTCGACCCGACCCGATACGAGGTCGTCGCCATCGGCATCGACCGTGACGGCCGCTGGTATGTCCAGGACAAACCCGAAACGATCGACGCCCCCGCTTTCGGTAAAATCTTGTCCCTCGGAAAAAGGGGCTCTTGGGTTGTCAATCATTTTGAAGATCAAAACAAGCTTCATCTCTACAATCTCGACACCCCGGGAGAAAAGGTGGTCGTCGATTTGGTTTTTCCGGTCCTGCATGGCACGTACGGTGAGGACGGAACCCTGCAGGGGCTCCTGGAGCTCGCCATGGTTCCCTATGTCGGCGTGGATGTGGCAGGCGCAGCCGTCGGCATGGATAAAGATCTGACCAAGCGACTTCTGTTGCAGGCGGGCATTCCGGTGGTTCCGTGGATCACCGTCGGAAAATATCAGTGGAAGGAATCGCCGAAGAGGATTCTGCGCGACGTTCAAGCCCAACTGGACTTTCCGCTCTTCGTCAAACCGCTTTGCACGGGCTCGTCCGTCGGGGTGGTGAAGGTCAAAAATCGAAAAGATCTAGCCGCGGCCATCGACCATGCCCTGCAGTTTGACACGCGGATCATGATTGAGACCGGCATCGACTGTCGTGAAATCGAATGCGCCGTTTTGGGAAATGAAACCCCTCAGGCTTCCGTGTTAGGCGAAATTTTGCCGCGGCATGAGTTTTATTCGTATGAAGCCAAATATTTGGATCCGCTGGGGGCGAGCACAAACATTCCGGCCAAAATCCCGGCGAAACTTTCCAGCGCCATTCGCAAGTGCGCCGTGGCCGGCTATCTGGCCCTGAACTGCAACGCGATGGCCCGCGTGGATTTCTTCCTGGAGAGGAAAACCGGCAAGTATTATCTCAACGAGATCAACACGCTGCCGGGATTCACCTCCATCAGCATGTATCCGAAACTTTGGGAGGCCACAGGCCTTCCCTATCGCAGATTGCTGGACCGGTTGATCGATCTGGCTTGGGAAAGACATCGGGAGAAACAGTCTATCAAAACCGTCATCGACTGAATCCAAGGACAAAAGCCGCAAACGGGCCTTCCCGGGTGACTCGCCTTGCCCTTGGAATGGAGCGTACGCCCCATCAAACATTGAACC
The DNA here is from genome assembly GCA_964589235.1 of uncultured Smithella sp. Taxonomy (GTDB): domain Bacteria; phylum Desulfobacterota; class Syntrophia; order Syntrophales; family Smithellaceae; genus UBA8904. The sequence goes on from CAZPTW010000097.1 coordinate 5,522, forward strand.
GAAACGTGATGATATCCCCGTCTTGGACGATGTAGTCTTTTCCTTCCAGACGTAGACGGCCGGCGGATTTGACGTGGGCCTGCGACCCGCCATGGGCCATAAAATCCTCAAAGGACATCACCTCCGCCTTGATAAAGCCGCGCTCGAAATCGTTGTGAATGGCGCCTGCGGCCTTAGGCGCTTTGGTCCCCACGGGGATCACCCAAGCTTTCACCTCATCCTCACCGACGGTGAAAAAAGACATGCGTCCCAAAAGCGAAAAGGCGGCGCGGATGATCCGCCCAAACGCCGCTTCGGCAATGCCCATAGAGGCCAAAAAGTCTTTCCGGTCGGCGGGCTCGAGTCCGGCGAGTTCCGCCTCGATCTTGCAGCAGATACCCATGACCGGGTCGGACAGCCCCGCCGCTTGGGCGAACTGATCGGCAAAAGCCAGGTGGTCTTCGGCGACATTGACCACCACGAGCTTGGGTTTGATCGTCCAAAAAGAAAAGCTCCTGAGCGTCAAAACGTCCGCGGGCGAAAGCCCCGCCCCCCGGAGCGGTTGACCCGCCTCGAGGCGATCTTTCAGTCGCGGCAACAATTCGTTTTGCGCCGCCTCCTGAGCGGGAATGGCCTTTTTGGACATTTTGGCCAACCGCTCCAGCTTTTTTTCAACGACGATCAGATCCGACAAAATCAATTCGTCTTCCAGCTTGTGATAAGCCTCAAGGCTCAAAGACACATCCGGGAGGGAAAAGCCGTCGACGACATGCAGGATACCGTCTGTCCCGCTCAAATGCTGCCGAAACGACTCCCAAGGATGATCGCCGACCGCGTGAACATCGACAAACGGGACTTTCGCCGGAGAAACTTTCACCGGTTTGTAGATTTCGACGAGTTTGTCAAAACGCGCATCCGGCACGGAGGCTTGGCCGCGCACCACGGATTCGCCGTGCGAGGCGCCGCTTTTCACGCCGGTCATGATTTCGAACAAGGTGCTCTTCCCGCTCTGCGGAAGCCCCAAAATCCCCATTTCCATCTTGAATCACCTTTCGCCGGAAATCACAGACGCGACCGTCCTCTCCGGCGATAAACATCATTTGAATTCCTTCTCGATTCTCTCCATGGCTTCTTTCAACCGATCGTCCGGCACGGTAAGCGATATCCGGACAAAGCCTTCGCCGTATTGGCCGTAAGCGGTGCCCGAGGCGACCACAACGGCGGTTTTGTCAAACAGGCGATTGGTGAATTCCAAAGAGGTCATGCCTTTGGGAACCGGAACCCAAAGGTAAAAGGTTCCGCGCGGCGGACGGAAATCAATGCCGATTTTTTTCAAAGTCTGAAGCACCCGTTCCCGTCGCCGTCCGTAAATGGAGAGCATCTCCTCGATAAACCCTTCCTCGTGATGCAGCGCTTGAATCCCCGCGTACTGGACCGCATTGAAGACACCGGAGTCGGTGTTTTCCTTCACCTTGCTCATGCCGGCGATAAGATCAGGATTGCCCAACGCCATGCCCAACCGCCAGCCGCACATGTTGAACGGCTTGGACAGCGAGTTGAGTTCGATCCCCACGTCCTTGGCCCCCGGCGCCTGGAGAAAGCTCACACGCTCTTGCCCGGAAAAAACGATTTCACTGTAGGGGTTGTCGTAACAGACGGCAATGTCGTACTCACCGGCAAAGGCGACAAGTTTATTCAAAAAGTCCAACGTCGCGCACGCCCCGGTGGGATTGTTCGGATAATTCAAGAACATCGCCGTCGCTTTTTTGGCGATCTCCGACGGGATGTCTTCCAATACCGGCAAATAGTCGTTTTGCGGCAGAATCGGCACATTGTAGGGCACACCTTCGCCCATCAAGATACTGGACCGGTATGCCGGATAACCCGGATCGGTCATCAGTACGATATCGCCGGGATTGACCCGCGCCAGGACAAAGTGATGACAGCCTTCCTTGGAGCCGATGAGAGCCAGAATTTCATTTTCCGGATTTAAATGGACGTGATAACGCTCGGCGTACCAACGGGCGACCTCCTTCCGGAAAGCCAACATGCCTTTTTCTTCGTCCGTCGGATAACGATGGTTTTGCGCGTCGCGGGCCGCGCGGCAGAGTTCATCGACAATCGAAGACGGCGTCGCTTCCACCGGATCGCCGATGGCCAGCGAAATGACGTCGACGCCTTCGGCTTTGGCCTTCTGGATTTTCTTTCGCAGTTCCATGAACAGATAAGGGGGTATTTTTTTCAATCGATCAGCCGTTTGCAAATTTTTTCCCTCCCGAGGGTTTATTTGTACGCTTCTTCAAAAAGCAATCCCTGATAGACCATTTTGACTTTCCCTTCAAGATAAATTTCCCGGAAAACACCGTCTTGCTCTTTAAAATAAACGCGAAGCGTTTCACCGCTTTGTACGGTGACATCCACGGGCGATCCCACCCGTTTCCGACCGGCCGCGGCAAGCACGGACGCCACAACCCCCGTTCCGCAAGCGAGCGTTTCGTCCTCGACGCCGCGCTCGTAGGTTCGCACCCGCATTTTTTGCCGCTCCAGCACCCTGGCGAAATCGGCATTGACCCCCTCCGGATGAAAGGCCTCACAGCGGCGGATCTTGCGACCTTCCTCGAAGACGGGACAGACATCCAGATCCTCCACCAAAATGACGGCATGGGGAACGCCTGTGTCGATGACATCCAGCCGGACCTCCCGGCCGTCGAGGACAATGGGCCTGTCGATCTGCAGGGGAGACGGATCGGGCAGCCGCACTTTGACGGTTTCATCAAAAACATCGGCGGTGATGACGCCTACCGGCGTCTCCATCGACATCGACCGCCCGGCCATCCCGTTTTCATAGGCATAACGCGCCACACAGCGGCTGCCGTTTCCGCACATCCGAGCCGCAGACCCGTCGGCATTGAAAAACCGCCATTTGAAATCGGCGGTTTCGGACGGTTCGATCAAAAAAAGGCCGTCGGCGCCGACAGAGATTTTCCTTTGGCAGACTTTGCGCACAAAGGTGGGCAAATCGACGATCTTGAATGAGAAGTCCCGGTTGTCGATGATGATAAAGTCGTTGCCGCTGCCGCTGACCTTGAAGAAACTGATGCAATTGGCGTCACTGACCTTCATGGGGACTCCAATGGAAAAAGAAATCCACGCCCTCTTTAGAAGTTCGCGGGTTTGCAAATCACTTCCCGGATCTTCATGTCCAGAAAAGAACTGGTGTTGACCGGCCTGAGGACCAAAGCCGTATCGATCCCCACGGCCGATCCCCCCGTCGAGATGATGTCTTCATCCGTCCGCACACAGCCGGCGTCCGCAGCCATGAGCGCAATCTCGACGGCCACTTTGGTTCCCTGCCCGAAAATACGAAGCGTGTAGGCCATGATTTCGTCCACTTGATAGGTTCCCAGTTTCTTTCGCACCGAAC
>CAZPTW010000098.1:0-8905 GCA_964589235.1 uncultured Smithella sp.
TTTTCGCTCATTCAAAACATGGGTCGAGTGGAAGATAAAGAGATGTTCCGGGTTTTCAACATGGGGATTGGTATGATGATGATTGTCTCCGAAAAAGAGTGTCAGGAAATCATCGAGCGTCTCAGTGTGCTAGGAGAAAAAGCGTACTTAATCGGTACTATTGAAAAGAAGGAAGGGACGCAAGATTCTGTGTGTTTTTCGGAGAGCTAGTGAAAGAGCCATGGCAGAAATTTTAAAATTAGGTGTCTTGATTTCGGGGGGCGGCTCCAATCTCCAATCAATTATTGATCACATAGAAAATGGGTGGCTTCGCGCGCAAATCAATGTCGTGATCAGTAATAATCCTGACGCATACGGATTGGTTCGCGCCCAGAAAGCGGGCATCCACTGTGTCGTGCTGAATCATAAAGATTTCAAAAGACGTGACGATTTCGACAGCGAGCTGATTTTTCATCTCAATGAGGCTGGCGTTGATTTGATTGTCCTTGCCGGATTCATGCGCATTCTGACGTCGAAATTTCTTCAGGCTTTTCCCGACAAAATCATCAACATCCACCCTGCCTTGTTACCGGCTTTTCCGGGAACACATGTACAACAAAAGGCCATTGATTACGGTGTCAAATTTTCAGGATGCACGGTTCATTTTGTGGATGAAGGTGTTGACACCGGGCCGATCATTATTCAAGCCGTTGTTCCTGTCTATCCTGACGATACGGCAGATTCCCTCGCCGCCAGAATTCTAAAAGAAGAACACAAGATTTATCCTCAGGCTCTTCGTTTTTTCGCGGAGGGAAGAATTTCAAAAAACGGTCGGCACGTTTTGATCCGTCCTACCGCCATTTCAAAGACAGAAGCCATGCACAATCCGCCACTGGATCCTCATTGAATGCCTCTGGCATTTTTGATTACGGAGTGAGCTGAACGATGTATGATCTGATTGTCATAGGAGATGATCTCTCCTCTTACGTTGCCGCTGCAATGGCCTGTCAACAAAATGTTAAAACGCTACTCATTTCCGAAAACGCCCTGGGAGGTCTCAAGTTGATCGGTGACTTTGTTTTTAATCTCGATCCAACTCCAATCACGGGCCTTGGGCAAAATGAGCAGGGATGGCGAGTTCTGAAAGAACTGGGCATTGAAATACCACAGCAAGAAGCCACACCCCTCAATCCATCTTACCAGGTCATTCTTCCGACCCGTCGAATCGATTTTTTTCATTCTTCGGAATCGCTTTATTCAGAGCTTGCACGTGAGTTCCCGGATTGTGATACTGATATTCAAGAATTTTATGCAACAGCACAGATGATGTCATCGGTTTTCTCAAATTGGTTGGATAATCATCCGTGTCTACAGCCTCGGAGCCTGAAGGAATACGTTGAATATTTGAAAATATATCCTTTTGTATTCAACTACAAGTTCGCCGCGGCCAAGTTTGACAAAATACTGTCCATGAATCCGGAGTTGGAAAAAGTTTGGGAAGCACAATACGCGCTGTTGGCCTCCAACCACTCTGATATGTTTTCATTCTCTTCAGCTTTTCAGTATTGTGCCCCTCTAAGAGGGATTTCCTATTTAACCCAGGGCAAGCAATTTCTTTTCAATGCCTTGATCGATCGAATTGAAGCCAGCAAAGGAGACTATTTTGAACATTATCAGATTCAATCCGTCGTCCCCGGAAAGCTCATTGAGATCGAAATGAAAACGAGAGAAGGTCAGATGGTAAAGGTGTCATCTCGGTTTCTCATTTTCAGCACAAAATCGGATAAAATCTCATTATTATTTCAGCCATCCAAACCAGCGAGTTATTCAGACCGGTTTCGACCGGTAAAAGTCATTTTTTATCCGTTGACATTATTTTTAGGCGTTCATCAAAAATGTCTTCCTCAGCAGCTCGCTCGTCATGTTGCCATTGTGTGCGACATCAACAAAAGCCTTTTGAATGACAATCTTATTGTTCTTGAAACCGGATGGCCTGAGAAAGGAAAGGAAATAATGGATGCCGGAATCCCATTGACAGTAACCGTCTTCCTGCCGGCTGACGAAGCGAACTGGGAAATAGAGGTGTTAAAGAGAAAAGCCGATGAAGTCATGTCACGGCTGGAAATTTTTCTGCCCTTTCTGGAAGAAAACATTGTATATTACGATTTAGATCAATCCATTGATCTTTCCATTGCCTGTCGAAAACTGGTAACACCTAAGTATCACGTGAAAAATAATTTATTTACGTCATTTTCCGCCAAAAGTAACAAAACGCGTTACCGTCATATTTACTTGACGGGAGCTTCGCTGATGGCGGATGCCGGATTTGACGCGGAAATCCTTTCCGGTAAAAACGCCGCGTGGCAAGTCCTCAATGCAATGGAGCTGCGCCATGAAACTTGATTTTTCTATTCCAAATTTGGGTGAGTGCCTGATCCATTCACCTCTCAATATCAACCATTTCATATCAGACGATGATCGCGTTTTGTTCAATACACGCCTAGATCGATATTGCGAATTGAAAGATCACAATGGACAGCCGCTGTCCGTGGAATTGGCTGGCCCTCGCAGGAATATTTTTTTCGACCCTGCAAGCACAAAGGCGGCTATCGTCACTTGTGGCGGCCTCTGCCCCGGTATTAATGATGTGATCCGATCGCTGACTATGACGCTTTATTATCGTTACGGGGTTACAAATATTCTTGGCATTCGATACGGTTTTCGCGGTTTAAATCCGGCCTATGGACTCGAACCCATTGTCTTAAGTCCAGACTTCGTCAAAGACATCACCCACATCGGAGGAAGTATCCTTTCGACATCACGAGGCCCTCAAGACATTCGCGTCATGGTCAATTATTTACAGCAGATGGGGATTAATATCTTATTTTGCGTTGGTGGTGATGGGACCATGCGGGCCGCGGAGAAAATTGTCGAGGAAATAACAGCCAGGGAAAAGAAAATTTCTCTCATCGGTATTCCTAAAACTATCGACAACGATCTCAATTTGATAGAGAAATCTTTTGGTTTCGACACAGCCATCGAAAAAACAGTTCAAGCTGTGCGCAGTGCCCATGTAGAAGCCAAAGGCGCATTCAATGGCATAGGTCTTGTGAAAATCATGGGGCGTCTTTCCGGTTATATAACAGCAACAGCCGCTCTTGCCCAAGGAGATGCAAACTTTGTTCTCATTCCAGAAGTGTCTTTTGATTTGCATGGCGATCATGGCTTCCTCAAAGCGTTGGAAAAAAGAATCAATCATCGCGGTCATGCCGTTATTTTGGTGGCGGAGGGTGCCGGCCAGGATATTTTGCAAAATGAGGCGACAAAACGAGAGACGGATGCCTCAGGGAATATTCGACTCCAAGATATTGGTTTGTTTCTCAAGAAAGAAATCGAAAAATACTTTCAAAGTATTAAAATGGAAATCAATCTGAAATATATCGAACCCAGTTATATGATCCGATCGATTCCGGCAAACGCTTCAGACAGCATCTATTGCAGTTCTCTGGGCTTATACTCCGTTCATGCAGCCATGGCAGGAAAAACGGGACTTCTTGTCGCTTTGCGGGGAGATGAATATGTGCATCTCCCCCTTTCTGTTGCCGTCTCAGGAAGACAAATCGATCCGGAAGGAAATGTCTGGCAAAGAGTTCTAGAACTTACAGGGCAACCCGCTTTCACGAAACTCAATGCTGGATCAAGTATAAATGACTGATGAAGGCCATTGTGGCCGATCTTCCTTCTTTTTAAACAATGATGCAAAAAATGCTTGCAAAATAATGTCTTATGTTTTAGGAAGCTCGCACATTTTTTTTGAGGAGTGAACCATGTCTCGTATCTGTGAAATTTGTGGCAAAAAGCCTTCTATTGGAAATAATGTCAGTCATGCCAATAATAAAAGCCGTACGGTTTGGCGGCCCAATCTCCAGAATTTACGGTGTATTGACAAAAAAACGGGAGCAGTAAAAAAATTGAAAGTCTGCACGCGGTGCATCCGCTCAGGCTTTGTGCAAAAAGCATCTTAATTTTCCGGATGCCATCCACTTTGCTCAACAGCGTCAATCACTTGCTCTAAAAAATCTGAGTTTTCAATGGATCGTAGGGCATCCGTAAAGACTTTCAAAACAGCTGCATGGAAAGATTCATTTTGATTTTTCAGGCCGAATTTGTCCAAAAAAAGGCGAATTCGGCCTTCCATATTCATAAAGCCGTTCATTCTTTGTTTGGTTAAATAGAAGGTCGCTTTTGAAAGGACATCCCGGACCGCTTGTTTTTCGATTCCATATAACCAGGCAACATTCCCGCAAAATTCTTCTTTTCTTTCTCCACATGTAAATAGAAGGGCATCTGCTAAAACGTCTATCGATTTTCCCGCCTGCAGAAGCGGTAGAATCACTAAATCATAAATCATCTCAATCATCAGATGAGATTGATAGGCCGCTTCAGAAAGGGATATTTCGCGATCACTCATTTTATGTAAATCCGAAATAGCGTCCACGAAAGCTTTTCCTTTGAGATATGCATATCCAGGCGAATCGGGATTGAATCCTTCCTGACATGTCATCGATATTTCCCCAAAGTGTGCAATATCGTCCACAAGAAGATGAAACATCACAAAGATTGTCTTTGAGTGTTCGTTTGGAGCATGAATGAATCTTTTAATGGAATGCGTTTGATGGGCGGTAATATTTGGATGAATCGTCAAAAGATCTGGAATAATGTTATAAATATAAACGTCCGGATCAAGATCGTGTAGATGGGATGTCTTTATGATCTGCTGCAGCAGATAGGTATGAGTCAACATCAGCATAAAATGACCTGTGATGTTTCAAAAGGAATTTCTTTTATAGGGAAGTGTTCTGAAAGATATTGCAAAAGGCAAAAGGCTTCTTGAGCGAATGAGGGCATGATTAACACTTGCATGATTGCCACTTCGGGATTGATAGTTGATACTGTGGCCATTCCTTCATGTCCTTCGATAATAAATTGTAACAGAATGATGTCGCACGCGTTTACTTTGAACCATTTTTTGATCATGCCTTAATGGATATCATTAAAATTTGCCAGCATCAAGAAATAAAGGGGATTTGACTGAAGTGGGTAAACAAGGTATATTTTTTCATCAAGGAGAAAAAAATGAAAAAAGTTTTTTACTGCATGCTCATTGCAATTTTCATGTTGACGTCATGTACAACGATGTCTTCCATGAAAAGCATTACATCAGGCAATATTCGAGAATATTTGGAGCAAACCCCTCGATCAACTGATTATCCAGATGCTGGAGCCATATTGCTTCATTCCTACGTTTATGTTGAACATTTCAAAGATGGAACCAGTGTAACCAGGCATCTTGAGCGTTATAAAATCTTTAATGAACGCGGAAGAAAACACGCATCAAAATCGATCTCATACAGAGCAGGCTATCAAAGAGCTTCGATCCTTTTTGCCTATACGATCAAAGCGGATGGGCAGGTTGTTCCCCTGAAACGTCAGGATATTTTTGACGGTACTCAATATGCTGGATACGATTTCTATACCGATATCCGGCAAAAACGTTTTACAATGCCGGCTGTGGAGAATGGCTGCATCGTAGAATTTGCATATGAAATTGAAAACTTGAAACCATCTTTTACCTTCGATTATTCAGAAATATTTATTTGTCGAAACTTATATCCCATAGAAGAAGATATCCTCGAGATCGTTTTACCATCTGATAAAGCAATAAATTTCAAAGCTTACATTACTAATCTTGTGCCGACAATCTCCACTGAAGGCGATAAAAAACGCTATGTCTTTGCCAATTTAAAACAGAAAGCGATCGTTCCGGAGTCTCGCATGCCCGATATGATGGACAAGGAGACGTTTCCTCAAATCCGCATCTGGACGCTCAGAGACTGGAGCAGTATTTCCTCTTGGTATAATAGCCAGTTTCGTGAACAGATGCAGTTTTCACCTGAACTCGCCGATTTCACAAGGCATCTTGTGGCTCAAAAGAAATCAAAAGAAGAAAAGATCCGTGCAATATTTAATTTCGTTTCACAGAACATTCGATATATCGCCGTCCTTCTGGGGCCTCATACACATAAACCCCATTCAGCAAATGATGTCTTTCATAAAAGATATGGGGACTGCAAAGATAAAACCGTGCTTCTTATGACGATGCTTAATATCGCCGGAATTGAAAGTATGCCGGCTTTGGTTCCCACGCATCGAGAATATTTTGACGAAAACATGCCAACTCTAGGTGCTTTTAATCATGTCATCGCGGTTGTTCCGGTGAACCATCAGATGTTTTGGCTCGATGCCACAAATGAAACCGCTTCATACGATTCTCCACCTTTTATTATTCCTTCGAAAGTATTTATCATTGAAAAAACTGGTACATATCGTTTTGTCACAACGCCTGCTCCAGATCAACGAAAAGATTATTCGACTTACGAAGCGTTTTTCAATATTGACCAACAGGGAAATGCATTGGCGGAATTTCATTATCGGTATTTTGGAAAAGCTGCAGAATACTATCGTTTCGTATACAAATATCTTCCACCCGAACAGCGAAGAAAAGTTTTTGAGAAACGTGGAATTGAAATTCAAACGTTAAATATGGGTAGCTTTTTGGAAACCCAGGAACCTTTTTCTATTGATTTGCGGGGGAAAATAAAAAATCTCGCGCAAGTTGTTGATCCGGACACCATGATTCTCTCCAATGTGATTCCGGCGGATACCTATCGCGATATCACCTCCGCTCAAGAGAGACTATATCCTGTTGTGCTCCAACCTTCATTTTTCACCAAAGAAACTTATCGGTATCAATTTCCTGAGGCGTTCAAAATAAAAAGAATTCCTCAATCATTTGTTTCGACCCAGCCGTATCATAAAAGAAAAGAGACTTACTACAGCAAAGGATCCACGTTTGAAGTCCACATTGAAAATCATAACTTAGGAAGAAAAATTCCAACGGCTGATCTAAAAGATTTCATCCGATACGCTTTGGATTTTCAAAACCACGAGACCGCTGCAAAAAATATCATACTGGAACGTAAACAATGAAGCTTGACATAAATCGATGGACTGATATGATATTAATAAGAATATAACGATGAAGAATGTAAAATGGCTGGCGACTGTTCACTCCCGGTAACTCATTGGAAAATTAAGGAATCTGGCAATAAAGATATAGAAGAATCCCTGGCGAAGGAGTTTGGTTTAAGTCGTATTACATCGCAATTGATGATGAACCGTCACATCAAAACTCTAGAAGAGGCTCGCCGTTATCTTCACCCATCACTCAACGATTTACACAGCCCCTTTCTCATGCAAGACATGAAAAAGGGTGTAAGCCGTTTGATGAAGGCCATTCATCAAGACGAAGAAATCGTCATATACGGTGATTATGATGCAGACGGCATCACATCAGTGGTTGTTCTGTATAAGTTTTTGAAAACCCTGACCTCTCATGTTTCATATTACATCCCTGATAGGGTTTTAGACGGCTATGGCCTTAAAATTCCTATCATCGATCAATTTAAAAGAATGAACGTCAAGTTGATTATCACGGTGGATTGCGGGATTTCAGATTCCGAACAAATCACTTACGCAAAATCCATCGGGATCGATACGATTGTCTTGGATCATCACGAAATTTCAGATGGTTTGCCTGACGCAGTGGCTTGCATCAATCCCAATCGTTCAGACTGTGGATTCCCTTTCAAACATCTGGCCGGTGTGGGGATCGCGTTTAATTTTCTGATTGCTCTTCGCGGCTCTCTTCGAAAAGAAGGTTTTTGGAAAGACGGAGCTTATCCCAATCTGAAAGAGTATCTTGATATTGTCGCCCTGGGAACTATTGGAGATATCGCGCCACTATTAGATGAAAATAGAATTTTCGCCAAAATTGGTTTAGAACTGATCACGGAAGGGAAGCGACCAGGCATTAAAGCTCTCAAAGAAGTCAGTGGGATCGACGGTCAGCTTATTGATTCCTTCAAAGCATCCTTTTGTTTGATTCCGCGAATTAATGCGGCCGGACGCATAGCATCCCCGTTAGAGGCTGTTTATTTGCTACTTTCTGAAACAATTGAGGAAGCCCGGATGTGGGCTGAAAAACTTGATCTACATAATCGACGTCGTCAGGCCATGGAAAAAGACATTTTAAACGAGATTCTCGGACAAATGATGTCAAATCCAGACTTGGAAAAAATGAACGCACTCGTTTTTGCGTCCGAAAAGTGGCATCCAGGCGTTGTAGGCATCGTCGCCTCCCGACTGGTCGACCAATACAGCCGTCCGACGTTTGTCATCAGTCTAAAAAATGGTGTCGGAAAAGGATCCGGACGAAGTGTTTCCGATTTTAACATCCATAAGGGATTGCAGCAGTGCGCATCTCTTCTGCTTTCCTATGGCGGACATTACCGCGCAGCGGGCATTTCTATTAAAGAAGATGACATTGATGAGTTTACCTGCTTATTAGATGAAATTATTAGAGAATCAGGAGCATCCGCGGAACCGGTTTCACACACACTCATTGATGCTGAGTGCCCCCTTTCTGAAATAAATTTGGATCTCATACAACAAATGTCCCTTCTTGCACCGTTTGGGTGCGAGAACCCGGAACCGATTCTTTGCGCCAGAAACATAAAGATCTCTTCCCCGTCAATTGTGGGAAATAACCATTTGAGGTTGAAGCTTTCATCCAACTCCGCGTCCTGCAACGGTATTTGGTTTGGTATGGGGAAATTTATGAGCATCATCAACGGTGCCTATGTTGATGTCGTTTACACTCCGCAAATTAATTACTGGAATGGATGTACCGACGTCCAATTAAAATTGAAAGACGCCGCTTTACTTTCATAAGAAATGAAAAGAGCAACAAGAGCCGCCCTATTATCCGCCTTATTATTTCCTGGATGGGGACAAATCTATTTAA